>CABIKN020000046.1 GCA_902200405.1 Candidatus Roizmanbacteria bacterium
TAAAGAGAATTTTAGACATGACAACTACTAAGAATGAATATGTCCTCGATTCATTTGCAGGTTCCGGTACCACTGGTGCAGTTGCTCATAAATTAGGTCGTAAATGGATAATGATTGAGCTTGGTGAACATGCGGAGACTCACTGTTTCAAGCGATTAAAAGGGGTAATTGATGCAATAGATCAAAGTGGCATTAGTAAAGAGGTGGGTTGGCAAGGGGGTGGAGGTTTTAAGTATTTTGAATTAGGAGATAGCTTATTTGTTCAGGATGAAGATCTGAGACTAACTGTGATTAATCCTAAGATGTATAACGGTTCTTTGATACGTGCAGTATTAAAAGTTGAAGGGTTCAGGCTAAAGAATCCAGATAATGGTCTTCATGGGATATCAGGAACTACTGCGGCTCATGTCACCGAGCAATATCTTACACAAGAATACGTCGATACTCTACTCAATGAGATTGGAGATAAAGCTAAATTTATTGTCATTTATGCAAAAACTATCTCGTCAAAATTAAAAGTTCCAGAGTATATAGAAATCAGGAGAATTCCTGATGTACTTCTAAAAAAATTTAACGTATGAAACAAACAATGGAAAAAATAACTAAAGAATTAAATTTAAGGAAACCTCAAGAGCAATCGCTTATTAAACTTGACGCTCTCATGTCTACTTTCAAAATAGGAGAAAATGTTAAAGACGTAGAAGCAAAATTGGTTGGAAATATTAAATTTGATACTAATTTTCCATCATTTACTTTTGCTTTAGCAACTGGTGTTGGTAAGACTCGGTTGATGGCGGCAATGATTGCCTATTTATATTTCACAAAAGGATTGAAGGATTTTTTCATTCTTACTCCAGGAGAAACAATCTATACGAAAACGATAAATAATTTTACCCCTGGCGATAAAAAATATGTCCTTGATGGTTTGACAGAGTTCCCATCTTTTAATCTTGTAACTGGTGAAAACTATACTTATGCAGATTTTGGTAACAGATTATTCGACTCCATTAATATTTACGTTTTTAATATTCAAAAGATTTTTAATGAAAGAAAAGATGTTGAGTTTCGTTTCCATAAATATCGAGAAACATTAGGATCAAGTTTTGCCGAACTTCTTCAAAAAAAAGACTTAGTGATCCTTATGGATGAAAGTCATAGATATCGTGGGACTGCTTCTCTTAATGCAATCAATCATTTACAACCTGAATTAGGACTCGAGTTTACAGCAACACCAACGATCAGTACTAACATCGTTTATAGCTACTCTCTGGCCGATGCTATTAAAGATTCAAAGATTGCCTTGGATAATTTAACAAAAGGTGGAGATCCGTCCAATGGGTATATAAAAATCCCAGGAGTTATTACTCGAAGTGACGATTTTACTTATGAGGGTGATATTGATCAAATCAAACTTGAGGATGGCATTCAGTTACATCGTGAGAAGAAGACTTTGATTGAGGAATATTGTAGAAATAATAAATTAAAAAAATTATTACCGATTACGCTTATTACTACAAAATCTATTATCCACGCCAATGAGGTAAAGGCGATGATAACAAGTGACGATTTCTTTGGTGGATATTATAAAGATAAAACTTTAGTTGTAACCAGCGCCGAGCCGGATGCAATCAGACAGCTACTTCACGTTGAAGAACCTTTTAATAAATATGAAATCGTCATCCATGTAGAACAACTCAAAGAAGGGTGGGATGTCCGCAACGTCTTTACGATTATTCCATTTCGAGCATCAATTAGTAAGACTCTAATCGAGCAGACAATTGGTCGAGGCCTTCGACTTCCTTTTGGTCAATTAACCGGTATTGAGTCGCTCGATACTCTCGATATTATTTCTCATGATAATTATGCACGAGTATTATCAGTAGCTCATGAAGTAGCCGAAGGGATCTTAGTCAAGGAAGCAAAAAAACATGAAGAGATGAGACTTGAAACAATTAATCCAACTTCTGATAAAAAACTCTGGATTGATCTACCGGTTGTTGAGACAAAAGTATATTCGTCAAATAAACTGGAATATTTTCCTATTCAGATGAAACTTGAAGAGTTAAAAAAGATAAAAGCAAGGCTACTCCGGGCTGATATTATCACTCGAAAAACTAAGCAACTTGATGCGGATATAGAAATTAAAGAAGAGATCAATCCTGTTAACCGCTTTGTTCGTCTTATCATTCTTGAGGTATCCGAAGTTGATTCAACATACAAAACTGTTTTGCAGAAAATTGTCAAATATTATCTGGATCAAATTAAGGTTGATAAAAAAACATTATCAGCTTTAGTAAAACAACACGAGCAAACGATTCTTGATGATATGCTTCCTCAAATTCGAGCAAAATTATCCGAAGACACAAAGATTAAATTCAAGGTGCTTGATAAGGAATTAGGTTATGAACCATATACAAAAGCAGTAAAAGTATCATCGATCAAACTCGATAAGGACGAAGTGGCTGATGCCGATGCTCGGGGAAATATAATTAAGGGATATAAGAAAAGTGTTTATCCAGCCTATGTGTTTGATTCAACACAGGAAAAATTATTAGCCGATTCCCTTGATAAAGATAAGTCAGTGAAAAGTTGGGTAAGGTTACGATTAGGACAGCTACCGATTAAGTATTTATATGGAAGTAACTATAATCCAGATTTTGTTGTTGAGCGAAGTGATGCTAATTATCTGGTTGAGGTAAAAGATAAATCAAAATTGGACAAAAAAGAATCAGAGGTATTTTCAAAAGCAAAAAAAGCTGAGGAGTGGTGTGAGATAGCTACTAAAGCAACTGGTAAGAAATGGGTTTATAAACTGGTGCCTCATACGGCAGTGGACAAAATTAATACGTTTGATGCGATTATTAGCAGTGCACACAAAATTTAGTGAGATGAAATAAATTATGGCTATTCATTTGAATGAAATTACAGTTAATAGACCAGCACATTTAGGTGGAGGAAATTGGGAATTGAAAGACCTAAACCATATTTCTATTATATTAGGTAAGAATGGATCAGGGAAAAGCGTACTACTTCGAACTCTCCGCGATCAACACAAAGAAAGAAGTCATTATGCATCTCCTGAGCGTGGTGGAGAGATAAATTTCAGACCGGATTTTGTACATGAAGAGGGAGATTTTAATACCCGTGGAAATAAAAGAATGC
This sequence comes from Candidatus Roizmanbacteria bacterium, assembly GCA_902200405.1. GTDB lineage: Bacteria > Patescibacteriota > Microgenomatia > UBA1406 > GWC2-37-13 > GWC2-37-13. Next base: position 3,163 of record CABIKN020000046.1, read on the forward strand.
GTAATTTTGCCTTAACTTATCGAGAAGAGGTCGTGGCGCGTATTCAGGCTTATCTTGCAAAAAGAGGTAATCAAAGAACAAACACTATTGGTGAAAACCCTAACGAACTTCAACAGATGTTACATATTCTAATGCCTAATTTTGAATTCAAAATAAAAGATGGTAATCCTCCCTATGAGCTTTTACGAATACTTTCACAACAGCCAGTAACAAACGTCAGTGATTTGAGTAGTGGAGAAGCTGAAGTACTAATGCTCGCTCTTGATTTACTTTTGATTTGTGCAATTTGGAAACTGGAAGGACAGACACAAGGTATGCTTTTAATTGATGAGCCTGATAGTCATTTACATCCCGATCTTCAACAACACCTTGCAAAGTTTTTAGTTGAAGTAATGAATAAATATGGTGTTCAAATGATTGTTTCAACGCACAGTACAACTCTTCTATCAGCTTTTGGTTACCATGGAGCTGATAAAACAAGCGTAATATACCTAAATAATTCTATTGAAATTCAGAAAGCAATAAAATTTAATACTTACATGCAGGAATTAGCAACCTGTTTAGGGGGACATGCCCTGATGGGTCCTCTTTTCAATATGCCCTTAATGCTTGTCGAAGGTGATGACGATTATAAAATCTGGAGTCAGGCACCAAGACATGGTATTGTTAAAATATCTGTTATACCCTGTGATGGCCAACAGATTGATAAATACCAGAAATTACTTGAAAAAATATTTCAAAGTCTGCTTAATAATGTTGAAAAGCCATCGGCATATGTTCTAAAGGATGGAGATAAGACATGTCCACCTGCCACCGATTATAAACATATTGTTTGTTTCAAATTAAGTTGTCATGAAAGTGAGAATCTATATTTATCCGATGAAGTACTATCTAATATCGGTTTAAATTGGGAAAACGCAAAACAAAAAATCAAAATATCCGCATCAAATCATGGTGAAAAGCAGGCATTTTTTTCTTCAGTTGATTCATGGGATAGAAAAAATGGTGACTTTAAAAATTATATTAATGAACTTCAACAAATTCTTGACGAAAAACATGTAAACTGGGCAATGAGAATTGGTAAAGTCATTGGTAGTAGTAAACCAACTGGACAACTGGCAGATTTTTTAGGGAATGACGTGGTAAAAACATTTTGGCCGGAAAAGGAAAATGACCATTAATTGCAAATATGACAACAGACTGGTTCAAAAATTTTATTGAGGGTTTAGAGAGAATAATAGACAAACCTCCATATTTATTATTTGTTTTTATAGGGGCTGTGTTTTTGGTGATTTCTCTCATTACACGATTTAGTTTTGAGCAGATCTGGATTTTTTTCTTATATTCTGTAGCTGGGACAATATGGAGGTATGCAGAAAAAGACATTCAAGGAATTGATAGAAATAATAAAAAATTAAATTCTATTTTACGCATAATTTATCATATTGGAAATATCGGTTTATTTTTGACTTTATTACATTTCCTTAATTTTATTTAAGATGATAATTAGAAACTAAAAAGACATAAAAAATTTAAACCTTAAGTTGGCTGATATAGAAGGAAGCATTTTATTTTAGAAAGATGTAATTAATCCCTGTTGACATGATACAAAATGAATACTATGCTGATTAATATTGAATTTAAAAGTAAAACCTTGTATCTGACGACCTTGAGTTCCTTTTTAACGAAAACTATTTCTTAATTAGAATTCCGTTTCGCAAAATCCAACTACCTGCGGTTCCTGCCGCAGGTTTTTCGTTGGTTTCTGCTTTTACCCATACAATCACTACGATCATATGTTATTTCAGCCTCAAAATTAATAATGGCAGAGGCTGGAACTGCTAGAACAACTTGCCACTAAATCTTTGGTTGAAATGGGCGGAACCAAGGTCGCCAGGTATAAACTTTTAGTCTATCCTACTACTGTAATTTAAAACACTACGTGGCAGTTTTCAAGAGGTCAAAATATATCAAAACCATATCAATTTTTTTAGATTAATATTTTAGCCTCAAATTATATTCAGGTTTTTAACTTTGATAAACACTTTAAATAATGTGATCAAAAATAGGTGAAAGGAGAATTAAATCTACAATATTTTGCATAATAATTCTTTTTATCGATAACAATATCGAGTTTGCAATCTTTAAAATTTGACTTCAAGTTGGAGTTTTGAAACAATAGAGAAATCATGCTTAAATTATCACCAAGTAAAATAGCCACCTATAAACAATGTCCTTTTAAATACAAATGCGAAATAGATACACAAACAAGACTTAGCTTTAGAAAAGATACTCCGGACCTAGTCTTTGGAAATTTAATTCACGGATGCCTAAATGATTTCTACAAAAGAACAAAAAAAGAAGATAGAAATTTTGAAACCCTTCGAAAACTATTTGAAACAAAATTTAAATATAGCTTTCAAAAACACAATAAAGTATTTAAAAATAAAGAAACCATTATCAAATATGTTGAAGAGTCAAAAAAACAATTCAAAACATTTCTGAAAAATAAACTTTCTAAAGGAGAGCCACTGGTTACTGAAGATTTTCCAAAATATCTGTTGAATCCTGAACTAGAGCTTGAAGGGAAATTTGATAGAGTTGATTTGATTGATGATAAATTAGTTTTGATTGATTACAAGACAGGAAAGTATAAAGAGGACGGACAGAGTAATTATGAATTTCAGCTTAATTTTTATGAATATTTACTGACAAAAAAATATCCGGAATATAAGGTTGATAAAAAAATACTTTTCTATTTAAAAGAAAATAAGATTGATAAATACGAAACGAGCTATGACTTAAACGAAGTTGAAAATGAAATTTTAGATATAGCAGAAACAATAAATAACGATATTGATCTAAAACCAAAACGAAATTCTTTATGTAATTATTGTGACTACCAACAGATCTGTCCGATTTTTAAAGAGAGATAAAATTATTTTAAACTTCAATTGTCAAGTAACAACCTATAGTATATAATTGGAACATGAAAGAAAATTGTGGAAATTGTATTTGGTTCAAAGGAGAACCAACAACTTCAATAAATCCAAATGCTCCGGTAGCTAAAGAACAAGAGATTAAACAAACTATTGGTGAAAAAATAGCTCTTAGGGGGGGCAGTAGACCGCCGGTTTACGGAAAATGTAAAGCGGTTTTTCAAGACGCAAATAATGAAACCCAAGCATATGACTTTGGAACTTTTTCCAGTTCAAACTGTACAGCAACGGATGATTTAGGATATAAATTATTTAGAGTAGGATAATTTCTTAGTTTATGAATGAATTTAGATATCAAATACCAGAAGGAATATTTTTAAATAAAAGTGAAAGTTCAGGACTTCTAAATTTAGCTCAACAGGAAATGAAAGAGGGAGCTTTGGCTTTTGGAGTTTTTGGAGGTAGAACTCTTTATGGCAAAAATGATATTGATATAATAGTTGTCAAAGAGAGAATACAAAGAAGCGGATTAACCTTAAGAAACGGAATTTTTCACCTAAATTATTTTCCAACTAATTTCTTGTCTGATCCAATAGCAACTTTTGGAAAGCAAGCTTTTAACAGTGCTGTATTCATTTACAACTATTTATAATTTTACTTTTTCCAAATCCCCAATTTCATTTCTTTTGCTTTTTGCTCAACTTGAATTAATTCATCCTGATATTTTATCTTGGCTCTTTTTTCATAAAGGACAACTCGGGCAAGTCCATTTCTCACTAACTCAATATTAAGATTAACTCCGTCAATAAACACATAACCTAATTCTCTACCAAACTTATCTTCCTTGTAATTTTTTTCCTGTTCAAAACTAATTTCTTTTTCCAAAATTAAATTTTCAGTAAATGCTTTTGCTTCTTCATAATACGGTTCTTTAACTTCTGGAGCATTGACTCCATAGAGTCTAAAAGTTTTCCCATCGCTTAACTTTAAAGTATCGCCATCGCTAACTTCAATAACCGTTAGCTTTTGAATTGGGGAGATTAGGGGTATTGGGGAAATTGGGGAAGATTTAATTTTTTGTCTTTCCAGATACCCACCCGAAAAGAAAGAAATAAACATCAAAAGAAAAGTAAGGACAAAATAAATAGCTTTGTTTTTCATTTGTCTTTTGCGTCTCGAATAATAATTCTTTTTCCTTTCTCATCCAACTCCAATTCTAAATTCTGGTTTTGCCTCCAGCTTAAAGATTTCAAGAACTCTCTTGGGATAACAATAACTTTTGAATATTTTCCTGATGAAGTAATCTTACGGACAAGTTTCATACTGGTTTTATTTTACACCTTACTATTTCTAAAATCCAATAACCAGAACATTAACCGGTCGGGGCAAAGACTAAAAAGTAAAATGAAGATTAACCGACCGGAACAGAAAACCATTAACAATTAGTTCCCCCTCACCTTTTCCCGAAGAGGTGAAGGGGTCAGGGGTGAGGAGATTAAAATTGGTCGATCTGAAAATGCCGCTCGATTGCGGGACTCCTGCCCGCAATGGAGCGAGTCCCGATAACTTTATTCCTACCCAACTACAGAAACAAATACCAATCTTATCTCTCTGAGTTGATTTGGATTAGAATTACTTTTCTGGTTTGATATCCCAAATCAACTGAGAGAGAAAGAAAAGATCCAAACTTCTTCAAGTATTCCCCCATGGTTACTATAGATTTAGGGACGGGCATTTTCTTTCGACCATATTCCTTATTCCCCAGTTTCTTCTACCTTAGTTTTAAAGAGGGAGTCTTTCGACAGAGAGAGGGAACCTTATCACAACTGTGAACCGAACGACAGAGAAAGATGACCGAAATTAAAATTTCTTT
>CABIKN020000047.1 GCA_902200405.1 Candidatus Roizmanbacteria bacterium
GGAGGACAAGCCCGCCTCCCTGATGAGAAACTGGTCGGCGGAAACAAAGGTATTATTATAGTCGCTCGCCAGAACTCGACTCCCATACGTCCCAAAGATATCAGCCCTCGCTCCCGCCCGACTGAGTCGGGATCCGCTCGGGCTTGTCCCGCCTCCGCTCCGCTCCGGCGGTTTTCAGAACCCCCCCAGTTTTTTGGGAGACGACATTTTTTTCTATTTTTATTAACATTCATTTGAAATTGGATTGGTCTTATGCTACTACAGCTCCATATGCCACCAAGAAAAAATTTCAACAAACGGTCAAACAACAGAAAAAAGAAGTAGAATAAGTTTATTTTCTGATCACATTAATCATGCTTTCATTTAGCGCTTTGCTGATAATATTTTCCAAATCCTGATAATCGCCTTCGTCTGCTTTTTGAAGTGCATTAATATAATCTTTGCGATCCTTACTTTTTTCAGTGTTAATTTCAATAATTGGTAAGTTTAACCGCATCAAAATATAACTCGTAAACATACGCGCTGATCTTCCATTGTAATCGACAAACGGATGAATAAATACAAAACGGTGTTGGAAATGAGACAATAGCTCAACGACTCGTTCCATGAATAGATTGTCTGTCAATTTAGGTAATTTTGATAAGGCAAATTCCGTATCTTCTGAGAGGATTTTTGTCATTTCTGAAATTTTGGAAAAGTGAGGAGCTTCCTTCCCTGAATAAGTCACCTGAATATTTCTAAACTTCCCTGCATCGTCCAGTAAAATATCTGAAAAACTTAATTTGTGGACTTGTTTTATAAAATCAGGAGTTAATTTAGCATTTGATTTTACAGTTTGATTAAGTAAAAGCAGACCTTTCCTTGTACCTAATACTTCAAGCTCCAAAACTTTATTCCTTGCTAAGATTCCAAACCGTGTCTGTTTATACGAAGTCGCCCCTATTTTGACCATGTCCTAATTATAGTTTATTTAAGAAAGGAAAATATATCTTTTCTCGATGAATTTGGATGTTCAATTTTTGTATTTCGATAAACTGCCTCAGACAAAAAAACATTAAAAAAACGTTTTAAAGCAGTCTGCTTATTTTTGAGGTTAGAAAATTTTTTGTAGTTTTTTGCTAAATTATTTTTCATAAGTATATTTTACCAGATTTTTTAAAACTTCGGGCAAGAAAATATTTTTGTCTGTGATCGAACGATTATCTGTGGAATATATCTTCAATCTTTACTTTGAACTTTTTTGATATTCTCATTAGAAGGCGAAGCGATGGGCTTTCTCGACCTTGCTCGATATAACCCATGTAAACTCTACTAATTCCAAGTTGACCAGCTAATCCTTCTTGACTGACTTTTATACCTTTTCTTAATTTTTGTACTTTCTTCCCAAGTGTTCGTAAAGTTTTGTTTGATTTTTTCCTCATACAAAGCAATTTTCATATGCTCTTGATGAATAATCTACTAAGCAGAACTAAGCAATTAGCCTCAATTATGCTATTGCAATTAACTCTAAGAAATACTAAGATATTAGGTATAAATTTGAGTTTTTAAAATATGATTGAACCACCATCAGGGGAACAACCAGCACCACCAGTTAAAAATGTTAATTATTTTATAGAATATTCAGCTACTCCATTTGCTGGGCGTAAATTGCTTGCCAAATCTAAAAGTGGTCTTCAATATTCATCTTTAGGCGATTTCAAAATTCCTGATATAAAACCTGGAGACGCGACAAAGTTAGCTCAAAATATAACTCAGAGATATTCTGATGGGATTATGTTGGATACTGATGGACTTATTGGTAATATTTGTAATTGGGCACATTGTCAAGATGTTCCAGCGGTAGATGCCTTACAGGCAATAGATAACCAAATAAATGCTTTGGGGCAAAATGCAACTGATTATCAAAAACAACTTCAAACCAATGTCCAAACTGCCTTACGTACTTTGAAGCTAACTAAAATAATCTAATTTTATAATTGATTTTCCTGTAACTCTCTCATCAGACTACTGCGACGTTTGAAAATATCTTTTAGATAGATTATGAAATCAGCAAAAACTTTATCTAATCCGATTTTTTCCATTCTTTTCAAGTGATAGACAGCTACAGGGTATTTCTCTGTATTCGTTTCTTTTAATATTTCTTCAACCTTCTTTCTATATTCCATAAAACATTCTTGAGGAAAATCGGACTGAATAAATGTAATCATGTCTGGAAAAGATTCTTCGGTTGGATATTTTTTTATCAAATCCAAAATCTTTTCTTTTTGATTTTCCAGTTTAAAAACTTTATAAATATTTTTAACTTGGTTTTTATCAGAAAAATACTTGATCATAGTTTCCCAATATTTTATTTTTTCTGGTACATTCTTATATTTTTTTATTAATTCTTGATAGTCTAATAAGGAACCTGTAATCAAGAATAATCGTTCAAGATTGGAGATTGCATCCTCGTATTCCGTTTGGAATGAATATATTTCTTTAAGAAAGCGTCTAATCTCAATTTCAATCTCTTTAGTATCTTTTTGATTAAATTCAAACGAAAAATTATTGCTGTCATTTTTTTTCATTAGTCCTGCCAATATTTGTTCGGCAATTTTTATTATTTTTTCTTTATCATTATTTTTTTGATAATATCGTAATAAATTCAAAGTCAAACTTGGATTTTTATCAAGATTTTTTAAGCTGATTTTTTCAAATAATTGCCAATCTTCAATCATAGAATAGAGAAAAGCCAAGAGCAAACTTTCTGGAATAGTTGAGTCGCCTTTATTTTTTAGCTTATCTAATTTTGATAAGGCATTTTCCGCTTCATTTTTATTCAAAATTATTTGCTTTAAGCCCAAAAGAATATTATTTTGATTTGAGCTAAATTTATTGTAGTCATATTGGAAAAGGTAACATAAGTATTCAACGCCAATTTTTTTTAAATTATCGTTATTAATTTTTGTTAAAGTTTTAATATAAAAATCATTAACTATTTTTTCCAACTCCTCTCTAAAACAATCCTGAAGCTCAAGATCATCTCCTTTTAAGCTGTTATGTTTTTCGTCAAGAGCTTCAAATATAGCTTGATAAATTTTTAGGGCTTCACCGAAATTTTCACTATCTTCATATTTTTTACCAAGATCGGTCATATTTTCAACTACATCGGAAAGTGAAAGAGAAGTATCAAAGTCGTTATATTGGTCACTATCATAATAATCTCCACCTTCGAAATACCAAACCTGAAGCAGTTCCTCAAGATCTAACTCGTCAAGCTCATTTCTGAAACGAGTTTTATAATCGTTGGTTGTCACCGGAGTTTGCTTTGAGCCTTGAAGAAAAATATTAAAGTCTTCGATCAATTGCGGCTGTTTTATAAATATTTTTTTTAGGAAAAGTTTGAGCTGATGAATATTTGTCTTTTCAAGTAATTTTTCTAAATCTAAATTTTCTTTATTAATTTTTTTTGGAGAAGATTTGTTTATAAAATTTTTATCAGAGGCAAAAGCAAAGATTGTAGCAACTACATGCTTACAAGCACCGTCTAATTCATATGGACAACTGCAGTTGTATTCAAGAACTTCTTCATCATTGAATTTTAAGGAAACATTATAACTATGAGTTCCTTTAACGATTGATTTATAACCATTTTCTTCTTGCCAGATTTTGTCTACTTGACCATCTTCAAAATATTCTTTACCTTTTTCATAAGAAGAGAAACGGGAAAGACTAAAAGCCAAATCGTCGGAAAAAAGATTGTTATCCATAAACTTCTTTAAACTTTTCAGCTGGAGATTTACCATTTAGTTTTTTGTGAGGAAAGTAATTCCAAAGATCTTGAAAAAATTGTAAGTTATCAAACATCATTTCCTCTGGCATACCAATTGTTAAGATATCTTTATTAAAATCTGCATAATGATCTTTGTAGGATTCATTAAAAACAAAATCAACTAATGATTGAAAGTCAATTTTTAAATTGTATTTTATTTTGAGTTTTTGAAATTTTCTTTCTAAGTTTTTCCTTTTCATTTTAATGCTACTGCCTGTGATTGATAAGCGTCTGTCAATTTTTTGATTAGATTGATTTAGAAGTGTAGCAAAAGGAATTTTTGGAGTAAGTTTTTCTTTATCTTTTAATAAACTATAATATTTTCTTAATCTATTAGTATGAGTCGTAGGTAAAATAAAAGAGTTACTTCCAACAAAGTAGTATTCTCCGTTGACTTCGGCAACTCGGTTATAAAAACTACCTTTTTGATCACCTATTTGAATTGAAAAAGATATTTCAGTTACTTTATATTTTTTACCACTAAATAACCCCCAGACTTCGACCCACTTTCCAGGGTTTGTTTTTTCGATTTCAAAATAATCATATATTTGAGTACTAATAATTTGTTTAAGTTCATCTAATAAGTCTTCAGGTAAATTATCTGGATTTTTCAAATAATATTCTGTAATGGCATTTGTACCTGAAGATAACTTAAAATCATAGATTAGCCACTCATTAAATAGTGAGAATATCATTTCTTTGTATTTTGGAGGTAATGAAGTTGGTAGATCACCAAAAAAATCCAAAAAGGCTTTATCCATAACCCGTTCATTTGCTGAAACATAATCAATGATTTTTCGTAATTGCACTTTAAGCATAATGTAAAGATTATAAATTATTTTTTGTCCATTAACATTCTCGCTATTCGTAATTCTTCATAAGAATATCTGCCGTTAAATTTTTCAAAAACTGGTGAAAGTTTGTCTGTATTTAGTTCATTGAACACGGCATGGATTTTGGGAAGTGAATTTTTGAGTGATGGTGTAAGAATCCGTGAAAGATCAGCTTGTTTAATTTTTCCTTTCAAAATAAGTTTTTCTATGTGAGAAAGAATTGTGCCTTCTGTGAATTTACGCATTTCGGCAATTTGTGAAATGTTTTTTCCTTCATTCCATAGCAATAAAGTTTCGGTATATGTATCGAGTTTTTCAGAAAAAGAAGACTTCGGTTTTCCCTCACAGGCTTTGATAAAGTTATCTTGTCTTTTTTTGAGTTCGGAAAAAGTGATTTTAGAAAATAAATCTTGGATAATATTTGAATCTTGACGAAATTCTTTGTCTTTTGCCAGTATCTCCGGATGAACCTGAAATGTTTGTTCATTCCAACCTAAGATAAATAAGCCAGTTAGTCGCCTGACACGAGAAAGAGCCACATAACCCTGACCAAATTCAAAGACTTGGGAAAGATCCATGACCGCCTCGTCCAGACTCATCCCCTGACTCTTGTGGACGGTGATCGCCCAGGCTAAGCGAAGAGGTAATTGAGAAATGCTCGCTTTAATTTTTCCGTTTTCTTCGATGCTCCAATTCATCGGTTCAACTTCAATCTTTCTTCCATTTCTTGTTTTAACAATTGGATTTCCGGTTATTTTGTCAAATCCGTCGACCACCCCAAGGGTGCCATTAACAAATCCTTCTTTTGGATTATTTTTTGTAAACATTACCGAGGCTCCGACTTTGAGATAAAGGATTTCTGGTGAGAGACAACCTTTTTTAAGCACGGCAATCAGTGGATCCGGTCCTTGGACGGAAATGATAAAAGTATTTTGTTTTCCTGGAATACTCGATAGCACTTCATCATTGATACGGTCAACATCAGCATTATGGGAAAATAGTTTAGGAATATTTGTTAGGGATTTATTTTGAGCTAAATCAAAAGGATTAATTTTTCTTTTTTCAATATGGAATAAATGATTATTATTAAAAACATTCCGACGAATTGCCGAAAGTAATTCCAGAAAATCACCGTCTTCTTGCCGGTGCTGTTCGGTAAGATAGCAGACGATTGGATTTAATTCTTTCCAAGAAGAGGAATCAAAAGCAAAAATAGTTTGTGGTCTTTCAATTATAGTTGTTTGGTCATTTGCATTAATTTCTCTTCTCACAACTGGTGGAAGCTGGAAAAAATCACCGGCCAAAATCACTTGGATACCGCCAAACGGTTTTGAATTTTGTTTGATTTCACGGCAGACAGTATCGACCATGGAAAGAGTATCGCCTGTCAACATTGATATTTCTTCGATGATCAAAATCTTAGTTTTTGAGATTCGTCGGACGATGTAGGGACTGGTTTTGATTTTATTCAAATCACTTTTTTCAAGTCTTGTTTTTATTCCTATTCCGCTCCAAGAATGGACGGTCATCCCTCCAATATGAGTGGCCGCAATTCCAGTTGAGGCGGTGATGGCCGGTTCGATACCATAATCTCGCAAATATCCAATATATTCATTAATTAGATGAGTCTTTCCCGACCCTGGCTCACCGGTTAAAAAAACATTGGCTCCGGTTTTTAAAATCGAAAGAGCTTGGGATTGGGTCATTTTTTGGATTGCTTTAACAATTTTTTGGCGAAGAGATCAAAGTCTGAAATATATTTTTTATCCTGAAATTTTTTATATTTCTCAAACTCTTTCAAAGCAAGCGACTCAGCGACTTCGTGACTGACTTTACCGGCATCGGTCAAAATATCATATTCACTAAACTTCAAAAATGAATTCAATTTTTTCATCCAATCCTTCATCGTCATTGCTTTTCTTCGAGCCGCCTGTAATTCTGCATAGTCCAAATACATATTTCCGATACGATTAAGGTGAGTAAGCTCTTTTTTGTCCAAATAATTTTTAGCGATTATTACATCACTTGGCATTATTTTACCTTGTGGGGACTTTCGCCATGAAGTCAACCCCATCTTATCTTTTCTACTGCTTACTCTGTTGGTAATTATTTCTGCGGCAGTTTTACCGGTAATAGCAAAATGGAGTTTATTTTGAACGGTGGAAAAAAATTGTTTTGTTTCAAATGCTTTTGATGAGTAGTCGATAGAAGTTGCATAAATATCGGTGATTTTTTGGTAGATCATCCGCTCACTAGTACGAATATCTTTTATTTCCTCGTAAAGTTCATCAAAATATCTCGTGCTAAAACGGGAGCCATATTTCATACGATTAATATCGAGAGCGTATCCTTTATGAATATAGTTTTTTAAAATTCCAGTTGCCCATTGACGGAATTGCGTGCCTCTTTCTGAATTTACACGATAGCCAATCGCAATTATTGCTTCAAGAGAATAGAACTGTGTCTGATAGCTTTTTCCATCTTCCGCAGTATGTGCAAATTTTGCACTAACTGAATTTTCTTCTAACTCCTGCTCTACAAAAATATTTTTGAGATGTTTGGTAATCACGCTTCTGTCAATATTAAATAACTCTGCCATTTTCTTTTGGGTAAGCCAGATATTTTCTTCAGCATACATTACCTCAATATTTACCGATCCATCCGGTGACTCATAAAAAGTAATTTGATTATCAGGAATTTTTTTCATGTTGTTTTAATTATATACCCAAAAAATTAAGAATCAAAAAATAGTCTTGTACAATACAAGATGAGCCCGAAAGTAGGGATATGAACCCAAAAAACTGTACCACTACCTAGTCTAGATTTTGATCT
>CABIKN020000048.1 GCA_902200405.1 Candidatus Roizmanbacteria bacterium
TCAAGATAATCGTTACAAATTATTTAACAAAATATTACCAGCTTATAGTTTCTAGAGAGTTACAGAATTTCAGGCTCATCGCTTGACTTTAAAATACTGGCGCATTACTTTTATATCCAATTTTACGTAAGAACTCTTTTCTTTCTTTTTCTTCTTTTCCATTCTCCACGCCAACTGGTGATCCGCCGTCAATAACCCCCATAATCCCTCGACCTTGTTTGGTCTCGGCAATCACAACTTCAGTTGGATTAGCGGTTGCACAATAAATATGTGCAACTTCTGAAAGGTTTTTAATTTTGTTTAGGACATTAATTGGAAAAGCGTTTTTAAGGAAAATAAATAAAGAATGTCCTGCTCCAACATTTTTTGCATTTTTAACGGCTAAATTAATCATTTCTTCATCTGTTCCGGCTTTTCTTATTTTCTTCTCTCCTGAAGCCTCACAAAAAGCCAAACCAAATTTTATACCAGGCACCGCCTCAACTAAAGTTTCATAACAGTCCTCCACCGTCTTGATAAAATGCGATTGGGCTAAAATAAAATTAATTTCCTCTGGTTTTTCGATTTTAATAGAAATTATTTTTACCATAACATAAAACAACTCACTTATAATTTTGCATTTTGATTTCCTAAACAAACTTGATGATTATAATCCCAGGCGAGATATGGGATTAGTTCTTTTTCTTCTTTTAAAGCAGAGCTTAACATAAATTTTTGGATTGTTTTTTTATATAGCTCTTTTGATTTTTGGTTAGCTGTTGAACTGGAATGACCTTTTAATAAATAAGTTACTACTTTGTTGGAAGGTTCTAAAAATAACTGGGCCGTTTTATCATCAAGAGGCCTTGTCAATCTATGTTCGTCTGTAACAAAAACAAAATCTTCGTTATAACCAATATAACTTTTACATCCTGCTTCAACGCTTTTTACCCCAAGTTTCTTTGCCGACTGACATGAACGGGCATAAATAATTTTTTCTTTTAAAATATCTGCGTTATCCAAATTGACTAGGGGTTTATTATCATAACCCGTGACAGTTTCCTCATTACCATGACCATTTAAAACAACAAAATTTGGCTTAACCTTTTTTATCACGGAAACAAATTCTTTCTCATTGGCTCTTTTTCCTTTCAGATCAACTACTGATTGACCAATCTCTTTAGCATATTCAATAAGAACAATGCTCCAATAATAAAGATAATTTGTGGTTATGTCGTGATTAGGTCTAGTTATCAACATAATTAATTATTCCGTAAAAATATTGTCTTTTAATGAACGTAGATATTCTAGCTGGATATTGACGATTTTTTGACCGATTTCGTCATTTGCTTTAACTTTTTCTATAAGCTCTTTCCCAGTAAATTCACCATCTGATCCTATCGAAATTTTTTTATTGGAAGAAAAGGACCGCAATCGGGCAACAACCAGTTGTCTGATATCTTCATCGGTCATCAATTTTTTTGGTTCTGATTTATTCATATAATTTTAAGCTCAGCTAATTTTCCTAGTATCTCCGTGGATAACGGGGTGTTGTTGTCTATCTCTAATCTGGCTACTTTCCAAGTAATCGGTTCATCTTTTACAACTAAAATTATTTCCTCACGAAGGGCTAATGGCAGATTATTATAAGTTTTATAAAATCTTTCGTTTAATTCCATAAGTAGATTTTATCACAAATTATTTCCTATCATCGTCGAAGAATTCGTAGTAACTGAGAACACATGTAGATAACAAAATCATCCAAAAAATAAATTCTTCTAAAGGAAATCTTTTGCCTAAAATTTGAACCCAACCAATATATTGATTTCCATTAAAACTCCATTGGTTTAAGCTTAATGCCGTTAATTCAAACATGAGTGATTGAGCAAAGAAATATACTCCTGTTTTTAGATATTTCGACAAAAGTCTTGGGAAAAAAGTTAAGAAAGATATTGTTGGAATTAAAAAAAGAACTAAAATTATTTTAGCATAAAAATATGATATTAAAAAAAGCTCATTTTTAAAAATATAGATTACTAAAAAAATAGTCAAGCAAAATATTATTATAGTAATAAAATATTTCATGTGCGTATTTTTTAAATTATGTTTCCCCTTATCAAGTAGGTGTTCGTAAAACATGATAATGTTATAAACAGATAAAAAACCCCATAATAAATCTTCTATTGGAACTTGACCTAAAATTCTTATTGGAAAAATTGAAGGAACAAACCAAAGATTATTAAAATGACTCAAATAATCAAATATTATTCCTCCTCCAATTAAGCCAAAAATAAAGCTAAAAATAGCTGATTTTTTAACCGCGTGCATGTTTCTTAAAGATAAATATACTGCAGGAATACCATAAAAAAGTAGTGTGCTAGTCAAAAAGTTTGTTCTAAAATATAATGAAGTAACTGAAGCAAATATTGGAGATAAAATCAAAAAAACAATATCAATTTTTTTAGAAAGCAGGCTGTGTTTTCTTTTTACCATATTAAATAATTTTAGTAAAAATTTTGTCGGAACGAGCGGACTTGAACCGCTGGCCTCAAGTACCCCATACTTGCGCTCTAGCCATCTGAGCTACGTTCCGTACCAAATTCCCTCATAATTATTTTAACCAATCTATTTCCAATTCCTGATTTTAAAAAATTTTCTCTGTATATTGCATCCTGCTTACAATAAAATTTCTCGTAATAAATTAAAATGAAAGGTCTATTTGCTTTTGTAAATTTATTACTTCCTTGATTATGTTCTCCTAATCTTTCTTCAACTTGTTTTTCTGTAAACCCTACGTACGATTTTTCTGACTTTATACTTTTTAACAAATAAACGTAAAACATAATTTTGTTGGACTTGTCGACCAAAGGTCGATCGCCCTCTGGGCGAAACCCACGGTCTTCAGACCCCCAGCCTGACGCTTTAGCCATCTAAGCTATACCCCGTATTTATAAGTTAATTTTATCAAATATTTATCTTCTTGACATATGCTTTATTGTATTGTACCATTACATACAAGATGATTGAAATAGTTGATTTATCAAATATTAAGTTAAGTTCATTTGATTGGGATAAAGGAAACCTTAATAAGAACTGGAAAAAACATTTAATTACCAATGAGGAAGCAGAACAAATATTTTTTAATGAGCCTTTAAAAGTTTTTGAAGATTTGCATCACTCAAAAACTGAAAAGAGGTTGGTGGCTTATGGAAGTACTGATGAAGAAAGACTGTTAACAGTTGTTTTTACCTTAAGACAAGGTAAAATCAGAGTGATTTCTGCAAGAAATCAAAGTAAAAAGGAAAGGAAATACTATGAAAAAATATAAACTTATACCTAAATTTAAAAATGAAGATGAAGAAAGAGATTTTTGGGCAGTTCATGATACTACTGATTATTTTGATGTTGACCAACCTGTCAAATTAAATCTTTCTTCTTTGAAAAAAACTACTAGACCAATTACTATTCGGTTACCAGTTGATTTAATAAATAGATTAAAAATTGTGGCCAATAAAAAAGACGTTCCTTATCAATCACTACTTAAGATCATGTTAAGTGAAAAATTAAAAGAGGAAACTTTTAGTTATAGCCAATAAAAAAATTGCTTCTATGAAAATTGGATTTATAGGACTTGGTTTAATGGGGAATTTGATGGCGAAAAATATCCACAAATCCGGTTTTGATTTGACTGTCTACAATCGAACTTCCGGAAAAACAGATGAGTTTAAAAAACTTGGTGTAAAAATCGCTTCTTCTCCAAAAGAATTAGCTCAACGAACTGATGTCATTATTACAATGATTACAGCTGCTCAAGATGTTAAGCAAATTTTATTTGGAAAAAATGGAGTTATTTATGGAAAAAACAAAGATTTAGTTGTGATTGATATGGGAACGATTGGACCCACGGCCGCCCGCGAAATAGCTGAACGGCTAGAAGAAAATCAGATTGACTTTATTGACGCACCTGTCACCGGCTCTACTCCAAAAGCCAAAACCGGGGAGTTGACAATTTTTGTCGGTGGGAAAAAAGAAGTTTTTGAAAAAGTTAAGCCGGTGCTTTTGGCCATGGGGAAAAATATTCATTATATGGGCGGCTCTGGCTTAGGACAGGCCATAAAAATGATTAACAATCAGTTGATTGCTGCGACCATTACCGCTTTAGCCGAAGGAATGTTATTGGCTGATGTTTTGAATCTTAATCGGAAATTAGCCGCTGACGTTCTATCAACTGTTCCGGCTCTATCACCGATGATGAACCTTAAACTTTCCGATTATGTTAAAAATGAATTTCCATTACTTTTTTCCATGTCTAATATGACCAAAGACTTAAAATTGGCGAACTATGAAGCCAAAAAAACCAAGAAGAAATTGCCTTTGGCCGAAAAAAACCTGCAACTTTTTAAAAAGGCGATGAAGAAAGGATTAGGGCCAAGAGATTTTTCTTCTATTATTAGAGTAATAGATTAATCTACTAGCCTGCTATAATTTATTCATGAATTTTTTGTTGATTCCCCTTCTTTTTTTACTTTGGCGTGTTTTTGATTTTTTGATAATTTTTTTTAGTCAAAAAGTTATTCCATATTTAGGATTTTTTCCTTATAGTGATCAATTGCCCAGATTTCATTTACCTACTTGGATTTCTGCTTTAGCAAATTTTGACGGCCTTCATTATATTTCTATTGCCGGTAATGGTTACGCTCAATATGAACAAGCATTTTTTCCTCTCTATCCTATACTAATTAAGTTTTTGTCACCTCTTTTTTTAAATAATCAACTTCTAACTGGTTTAATTATTTCTAATTTTTCATTTTTGTTGGGTTTAATTATTTTTAATAAATATTTAAAATTAATTTTTCCTAAAAATCATTCATCTGTTAATTTTGTAATATTTTTTCTTTTATTTTTTCCAACTTCATTTTTTTTCGGAGCTGTATATACTGAAGGATTATTTTTTCTTTTATTAATCTCCGTTTTATATTTTCTCAAAAAGGAAAATTATTTTTTGGTTGTAATTTTTGCTTTTTTAGCTTCATTAACAAGGCTGATAGGGGTGTTTTTGATTATACCAATCATATTCCACTTGGTAGAAAAATATAAAATAACAAAAATTAAATACCAAAAAAACATGTTAAAATTAAAAAATTTAGTATTGATTGCTCCAATATTAGGGTTGGGAATTTATTGTTTCTATCTATATAAAACTACCGGCGATCCGTTTTTCTTTCTTACTTCTCAACCGATATTTGGGGCTAACCGATCATCTCATTTAATATTTTTGCCTCAAGTTTATTGGAGATATTTCAAAATATTTATTACTGCTGCCCATGATTCTAGATTTTATGTTTCAATTATTGAATTTTTGATATTTAACTTTGTTTTTATTATTTTAGTTTTAGATTTGTTTAATATTTTAAAAATTAATAATTGGAAATTGATTAGAAATTTGAAATTAGAAATTAGAAATTTTGATCTACTGGCTCTTAATCTCTTTTCTTTTGCTAACTTAATCTTACCTACGTTGACAGGAACGTTTTCATCTATCCCCCGCTACTCTTTGTTTTCTTTATCCTTTTTTATTTATCTTTCTCAAATTAAAAATAATTTAATTAAATATTTTATACTCATTATTTTTTTAATATTACATATTTTATTATTAGGATATTTTACTCAAGGATATTTTATAAGTTAGGACTGTTATTAACCCATAACTATTATGCAACTACCCTATTTTCAAAAGGGCGATTCAAAAGGACTTAGTTTTTTTTCAACTAATAATCGATTGGTGGAAAATACTTTTTTTATTTATATTGCCTTAATTTTTTTGTTATTAATAGTTATGTTTTTAAGGCTTTTTCAGCTAACAATTGTTAAAGGAAACTACTACAGAACTATTTCTGAACAAAATCGCCTTCGCGAAATTGTCATTGAAGCTCCACGAGGAGAAATAGTAGATAGAAAAGGTTTTGCCATTGCCAAAAATTTAGACCCTGATATTAATCAAAAAATTAATCCTGGACTACTAGATAACAATCAAAAAATAATTTCAAGGCGAGTTTATAAAAATCCTGAAGCTATCGCCCCATTGATTGGTTATCGTCAAATAGCTGATAACAACGACCTAAAGAACGATACATGCCAAAATAAACTTCAGTTGGGAAATCGTACAGGTAAAAAAGGTGTAGAAAAATTATTTGATTGTCAGTTGAGAGGAATATCGGGAAAAAAATTAGTAGAAATCGATGCTCAAGGAAAATACTTAAAAACTGTTAATGTAATTCCTCCAACACCAGGAGATAAGATTCAATTAGCTCTTGATTTTGAACTGCAAAAAAAAGGTTATGAAATAGTAAAAAATGTAAAGGCGGCTATTATAGTGACCAACCCAAAAACAGGCGAAATATTAACCAGCGTCTCTTCTCCTTCTTTCAATTCTCAAGATTTTGAAGATAATTCAAATAATAATATTCAGGCTTATTTAACTGATGAAAATAATCCATTATTTAATCGGGCTATTGAGGCAACTTATCCACCCGGATCAATTTTTAAAATGGTCGTTGCAACGGCCGGACTGGAAGAAAAAGCCATTGATGAAAAAACTGAGATCGAAGATCGTGGAAGTATTAAAGCTGGAGCCTCCACTTTTGGCAATTGGTATTTCCTTCAATATGGAAAAACCGAAGGCATGGTCGATGTAATTAAAGCATTGAAAAGATCAAATGATATATTTTTTTATAAAACTGGGGAAAAGACCGGCGTAGAAAAAATAAAAAAGTGGTCCGATATTTTTGGATTAGGAAAGCGTACCGGAATCGGCCTTGATGAAGCTGAGGGAACTATTCCTTCAACCTTTTGGAAAAAAGAAGTATTGAAAGAGAGTTGGTATCTGGGCGATACCTATAATCTCTCTATTGGACAGGGTTATGTTGGAACCACTCCTTTACAAATGGCAATGGCGACCGACGTCTTTGCTAATGGAGGATATCTATGTAAACCAAAATTGTTAAAAGTGATAAGCGAACATAGTGAGTCGAAGGATTGTAAAAAATTACCCATCTCCAAAAAAACTCTCAATATTATCCGTGAAGGAATGAAGCAGGCGTGTACAACCGGAGGAACAGGTTGGCCATTATTTGATTTTGCAGTTGGAAAAACAAAGATTCAAACTGCATGCAAAACTGGAACAGCAGAATCCCATGCAAAATCCGGAATTCCACATGCTTGGATCTCAGCCTTTGCTCCATATGATCGCCCGGAAATATCGGTTACCGTCCTAGTTGAGGAAGGCGGACAAGGTTCCGACGTTGCCGGACCGATTGCTAAAGAGATTCTAAAAGCATACTTTGAACGAAGCCAATAATTAGAATTCCTGACTTAGGACACCCTTAATACTCCGTGCCTATTTTCCCCTCT
>CABIKN020000049.1 GCA_902200405.1 Candidatus Roizmanbacteria bacterium
AGTTGTATTTGAAACCGTACCTGCTTTCGGGCTCATCTTGTATTGTACAAGACTCCTTTTTGCATATTGAAAAATATTTGTTATAATTAATTCACAATTCGCAAAAGCGTCAAGTTTGGTTTCCCGCCAAACAAGCTGCGTACGATGAGTACGACGGAAGGACACCGTACAAATAAAACCAAGGTGTGTCGGTTTTAAAAACCGGAGCGCTAAAAAAAGGACCTGAAATATACACTAAATTGGTTTAGTGTATTTTTTTGAGTCGAAGTAAGGTGGTACCACGAGTTATGAACCCTCGTCCTTGCCAATCTATTTTTTATAAATAGATGGTAGTGGCGAGGGTTTTTTAATGGATAAAAATATGAAAAAAATATTTGTAGTAAAAATCGGAAGTAGTGTCTTATTGACTGAACGAAATAAACTTGATGAGTATAGAGTCGGTCATATTGCTAGTCAAGTAGCTTCTTTAAAAGAAGCTGGGTTTAATTTGGTTTTGGTTATTTCTGGTGCCGTTGGTTTGGGTTCTAATTTTATTGACATCAATAATAAAGACTTAATAAAAAAACGAGTTGCCGCCGGAATCGGTCAAGCAATATTAATCTCATATTTTAATATGATTTTTAAAGATAAGAATTTACAAGTAGCCCAAGTTCTACTTACCAAGAAAGACTTAAACTCAAAAGATATAACCAATATTTTGAAATGTTATCTTCACGCTGGATTCATTCCCCTAATTAATGAAAATGACGTTGTCGATCTAAATAGTTTTTCCGGTAATGATTTTTTGGGAGCGGAAATTACAAGTTTATTGAATGCCAAAAAATTTATTATGCTCTCAACTATGAAAGGATCAGAATACGGAGTTGGAGGTGGTGAGGCAAAACAGGAAGTTATAGAACTTCTGAAAAGAAAAAATATCGAGACAGAGATAGTGGATGGAAAGTTAAAAAACATTTTACTAAAAACAATCATATGAAAAATACTCTAAATTTAAAAACAATTAAAGATTCCTTTATAAAACTTTCAAATAAGTCAGAAAATGAAAGAAATATTTTTTTAACAAATTTAGCCGATGAGTTATCTAATAATAAAGACAAAATTTTATCGGCCAATAGAAAAGACCTACAAAATGCTAAAAAAAATAAATTATCAGTAGCTTTTGTCCAACGATTAAAACTTGGAAAGTTTGATTTAAAAAAGATTATAGAAAGAGTCAAGCAAGTCAAAGCTTTAGATAGCGGTATTGGGAAAATTATTGAAAAGAAACTTAGTGATACTGGTTTGGAAATACACAAGGTTAGAGTATCGATTGGCACGATATTGATTATTTATGAATCAAGACCGGAAGTAACGATTGATGTTGCCTGTCTTTGTATAAAGTCTGGAAACGCCGCAATTTTAAAAGGTGGATCAGAGGCCTTGGAAACGAACTTGGTTTTATATGAATGCATAAAAAAATCTTTGATTAAGTCTAGTTTTCCAAACGAAGCAATTTATTTTATTCAGTCAAAAAATAAAAATACAGTCAGAAAATTATTGAAAAGAAATGACATTATAGATTTGATCATTGCTCGTGGCGGATATGAAATGGTTAAAAGTATTCAAAATAATTCCTCGATTCCGGTATTAGCTCATTCATCTGGTGGAGCTAGGATCTATATCGATAAAAGCGCCGATCTATCTATGGTTGAAAAAATATTAATCAATGCAAAAATTACTAAGCCTTCGGCGTGTAATTCTTTAGATACTGTTGTTATACATAAAGATTTGAAAGATAAATTATTAGCAAAAATTATTAAGAGTTTTAAGAAAAATAAAGTTGAAATAATTAATGGTAAATGGAATCAAGAATTTTTAGGAATGAAAGTGTCAATCAAAATTGTTGATTCTTTGAATGAAGCTATCGACTTTGTTAATACTTACAGTAAAAAACATTCTGAAGGAATCATCGCTCAAGATAAAAAAGTCATAAACAAATTTTGTCAATCGATAGACTCCGCAACAATTTTTGTAAACTCATCGACTCGTTTACACGACGGATATATTTTTGGGTTGGGCGCGGAGATGGGAATTGCAACCGGTAAACTTCATGCCCGCGGACCGGTTGGTCTTAAAGAATTATCAATTTATAAATGGATCGTCTATGGAAAAGGACATATTAGGAAATAAAAAAATTGCCGTTATTGGTGCTGGTCATATTGGACAAGCAATAATTAAAGGTTTGATTAACAGTGGAAAAATAAAAAAATCAAATATTTTTATTTCCAATAAATTAAATAATATTGCTATAGCAAAAAAGTCAGACTATGTCTTTATTGCTATCAAGCCATTTTTGGTAAAAGAAGTTTTGAAAGAAATAAAACCTGTTATTAAAAATAAAATAATATTGTCAGTCGCGGCGGGAGTTAGTTTAGAAATGTTACTTAGTTATTCAAATACAAATCAAAAAACCGTTAGGTTGATGCCAAATATTCCAGTATCAGAAAATAAAGGAGTGATTGGTTTTATTGCCAACAAAAATATTTCTAATCTAGAAAAAAATAACACCATTAAGTTAATCTCTTTGTTGGGAAAAGTTTTTATAGTCAAGAAAGAAGAAGATTTAGACGTACTAACTTTAGTGGCAGGATGTGGGCCAGCAATATCTGCTTATTTTATAAACCTTATATCTAGATATGCAGAAAATCAGGGTTTTTCCCAAAAAGAATCTATAGGTATTGCTTTAAAGATTTTTGAAGGAACAAATAATTATCTTAATAGTAATAATCTAACCCCTTCTCAATTAATAGAATCTGTGGCGACCAAAGGAGGAGTTACCGAAGTTATCATAAATTCCTTGAATAAAGTTGGAATGAATAATCTATTTGAAGGAGTGATGGAAAGTGGGCATGATAAGTTACGCCAATTAAAAGAAAAAATTAAAACAGAATAGAAGGCGAAAAAATAATTATGGCTACATAAGTTATTCTAATTATTATTTTTTTAGATATCGACGTAAACAAAGTAAAGTCATTGCACTATTAGTTACCAAAAAATATAGTGGAAATAGATAACCGGAAATATTAGATCGATCAGAGTCCAGTAATGTAATGAAAGAGCCTAAAGCAAAAAATAACCAAAATAATATATCTTCATCATTTGGATTTTTAATTACCTGAACAAATGTTGGTATTCCACCGATAAAACTAATAATTAACCCAATAGAAAGATTCAAAAATGGAAGCTTTGTAAAAATCCAAAAGCCCAAACTCAAAAATAAAAAAATAGTGGATATAAATTCAATTGGGCCAAATATTTTTTTTGATTTTTTTAAGCTAAGTATAAAAATTAATAGACTACCTAAAAATCCTAGAAGAGCATATAAAATTACTGATGGGTTATTTTTAAGAAGAATAACACTAACTAAGCCATTGATTGATAATAACAACCAGATAATCCGACTATAAATATTTGGGAAATATTTATTTTCTAAGATAGCTTTCGCTCCAAAAAAATAAGAAGCTGTTATGAGTAAAATAATTAGCAAATTCATTTGATAAGTATATCAAAGTGTGTTTATGATCTTTATTAATTTTCTTATAATTTGCTATTATTAATTAATGAACCAAAACAATAAAATAATTCGATCAATATGCTACTTTAATAAAAGCCCTGATGAAAAATCTTTCAGTAAACTAGATGTTCTAAAAAATCTTTTTGAAAGTAAACAATTTCAAGTCCAAACAAAAAGGTTAGTCTGTCCTGATCTAGAAAAGATATTGGCCATTGATAAAGAATTTTTTCAAAAAGGTTTTTATTTAAGTGTGGGATCGTTGCCTTTTGAAATATTAAAAAATAATTTTGATAAATTATTAAGTTCAAACAATATTGCTTTTAATTTTGATTTAACCAACTCCGAGATTAACGCTAATCACGTTCAGTTATTATTTAACATTATTAATAAATATTCAGCTAAAACTTTTAATTTTACCTTTGTATTTAACAATCCTACTTCAAGTCCATTTTTTCCATCCGCAAATTTTGAAAAAGAAGGTTTTTCTGTTGGTCTTCAACCAACCGATTTAGCAGAAGGCTGTAATAATTTGGATGAGTGGCTAAACAAAATGAAAGAAGTATGGTTAGAAATAAATGAAATATTGGTGGACAATAAAGAATTTTTAGGAATCGATTCATCGATCGCCCCATTGAATAATGGTAAAAGCAGTTTTATAAATTTTGTCAAAAAACTTACGGGTGATTTTAGTCGTTCGGTTATAACTGATATCTTTATTCAAACTACAAAGTTTATAAAATCAGAAAATCCTAATCCAGTTGGTTTATGTGGGCTTATGTTTCCGGCTCTTGAGGATTTTGAGCTTTCTGACGAATACGAAAAAGGCAATTTTACTATCGAAAGAAATATTTATTTATCTTTACATAGTGGTCTTGGTATTGATACTTATCCAATTGGTATTGATGAAAAACCAGACAATATTTTATATATCCTAAAGCTTATTCAAGGTTTATCAAATAAATACAAAAAACCTTTGTCTGCAAGGTTTGTATCCGATGGCAAGTCAAAGATTGGTCAAAAATCCGACTTTAAAAATCAATTTCTCCACGACGTAATAATCCGACCACTTTAAATACATTCATGCTCTTGAGCTTGTAATCGGTACTTATGAACAACTTTTGAAAGAATACAACGCTATTTATATTTTGATTAATAATTATTTTAAAAATTAAGGTTCTTCGACCGGTTCTACTTGTTCGGCTTTTTCTAAATAGCTAATTTTGCTTTGCATTTCTTCAAAATCGCATCCGCCATATTCACAAAATTTTGCGTCTTCAATTTTTGAATTAATTTCATCAATATTGGTATTAGCTTCTTCAATATTTGTGTTTGCATTTTGAACTTGCGATGTACAAAAGTCATAATCATTAAACCACTCTTCTGCTGTCTGTCCTTCATATTTTTTAGGACCAAAAACCCACATTACAATTGATATACCAATTACTATCCAGATGATTTTCCAAAACCAAGCAAAAAGATTTCCCCAGAAATCCAAATCCTCTTGATCTTCCATATTTTTATCAAAAAATAAAGCTTAACTAATAAAAATATAAAAAAGTTCTTTTGCATAATAAATACCAAATCTTCTCATTCTAACCACAGACAATATTGTAATTATTATAAGCGAGATGCTTATCAAGAGATTACTTACTCCATATCTAATAAAACTCATTATACATAAAAACAATAATGAAGTAGTTAAACCCTTCCACAAACCATAATTTGAATTAAATATTTCTAATCGTTTAGGGCTATTTTCATTATTGCTTATAATAGAAATTATCTGTCTAACAATATTTGACCATTCATTTTGTTTTATTTTTATAAAGTCTGTATTTTTACTTACCAATTTTTTAGTAATAAGTTTATAAATTAATCTATTTTTTTGATGATTTGATAAAAGATTATTATCTTTCTCAAAAATCCAATCGGTTGGTCTTCCTCGTTTTAGCCAATATAATGTTGTTAAAAAATTACCAACAGACTGTATTATTTGACCCGCAGTGTACGAGACTATCGTATATAGACCTAAACTTCCTACCGATAATTGAGGGTCAATTGTAATTAATTTTACTGTCGGATAAAACAATACAAAACCATATGTTAATATCACACCGGGAATAAAGTAACCGATAATATCATATATGCTAATTTTTTCAGTTATCATATTGGGACAGTATACTAAATTTTCCGTTATCTCCAATTTCAACCGTTACATTACCTTTCCATCGAGTTGACCATACTCCAGTAATTGTGTGTTTTTTATATTTATTACTAGCATCAGTATCTGGTTTTTTCCCAACCGAAACGATTGTATATACTGGTCGCATTATCTCAACAGCTTTTTCATGAAATCCTGAATCTCTGCCGTGATGACTTGCTTTTAGTATATGACAAGATAAAACAGAACTATCATAGTTTTTTACTATTGAATCCCAAACATCTTTTTCAGCATCTCCTCCAAATATTACTTTTATTCCGGCGTACTGTAGCATTAACACATAACTCATGTTATTCCAGTTTTCATTATTATTTGAATTTTCAACAAGTTCTGGTGTCGGTGCTAAAATATATAACCCATCTCCTGGATGGTTTTTTAATAAGGGATGTTGATTAAAGTGAGCCCCTATTTCACCGCGATGTTTTTTATGAATATTAGAGTTACCACCTTTTCGTAATTTTATATAGTACTCCCAATCTTCTTTTTCTGAATCAGAAATAAATTCTTCAATTTCTTTATTATGATTAGTGTCCCAAAAATTATGAATAATTTTTTCCTTAGTAAGAACTTTTAAACCACTCATATGATCCATATCCGGATGTGTGAGTATAAAACGCCATATGTCTTTATTTGGATAATTGACATTTATAAATTTAACCGGATTTTCCAACTCTCTTTGGTAACCAAGTGCTTTTAAAATTTGGTACGGAGTAAAACCTTGTTGGTCGACAAGATTATAAATAGCCGTTGGATTATATTTTAATTCCTCAGAAACTTCAGCCGCAGTTTCATCATCCAGTTCTTCGCCATTATTTATATCAATGATAGATAAGTTTCCACCATCGTGTTCAATTACTGTGCAATCTCCATTTCCAACATTTAAAAAATGAACTTTAACCATTTTGCCATAAATAATAGCAGATGATACTCTTAATTGCTATAATTAAATAAAATGTTACAAATAGGCTCCTGAGAAGTTCTTTTATTTGAAATTTTTTTGTATTGGTTCATATGTTTTTTGATTAAATAATAAACTTTCAAATCAAAAAAATCATATCTAAAATAAATTTTTTATTTTAAAACTGGAATAAAAAATGCCCTCCCAACAAAGATGAAAAAGGAGAGACCAGAAACCGCCGGAGCGAAGCGGAGGCGGAAGAAGCCCGAAGCG
>CABIKN020000050.1 GCA_902200405.1 Candidatus Roizmanbacteria bacterium
AGATGAATTACAAAGAAGTAGAAGAATCAATTATTTAGGAGCGTGTCTATTATCCAACCGTTTTATTCAGTTTAGATTAATAACTCGATATAATCGAACATATTACCATAAAAACTTGTTGAATACCAATTGCTAAAGATTTTTTCTCCATATATTCATCCATTGAGTGAGTATTCCAGCCATTGCTTGTTCCAATAGTGACGGTTGGAATTCCTGCCGTCATGGAGACATCCCCGTCAGTATTTCCTGAATTTATCTTAGGGGTAATACCAAGTTTTTTTTGCACATCCATAGTCAGTTGATATATTTTATGTTTGGATGGGAAAATCACCGCCGGTACTTCAGCTGATACATTTATTTCTATTGAAATATCAGAGAATTGTTTTTTGTATTTTGAAATAATTGTGTTCAAAGTCTTCTTTGCTTTTTCCATATTTCTATTATTTTCAGACCGTATTTCAAAGAGGCAGGTGGCTGTTTGTGATATAGCATTTATACTTCCTTCTCCTTTCATTTGAGCAATATTAAAAGTTGTTTTTTCTTTCAACTGAAATAACTTAGAGCTTGAAAAATCACTAATAATTTGTGCCAATATAACATTGGCATTAGGTCTGCCAAAATCCCTGAAACTATGCCCACCTATTTTTGTATTTACAGAAAGTTTAAAACGATATTGTCCGATGACTTGATTAGTAACTCGTCCAATATTATGGCTTTCAACGTTTATAACCGCGTCAATTTGTTTTCCATAATCTTTAATAATTTGTTTCATTCCTCTTTTTGCTCCTAATCCCTCCTCGCCGACTGTAAACCCAAAGATTATATTGTTTGGAAATTCGAGATTATTATTTATAATAAGTTCGATCGTCGTTAATAATGCGGTCACACCTGTGCTATTATCACAAATCCCATGACCAAAGATATATTTTTCATCTTGTTTAATAATGACTTTTTCACCAGAATCGCAAGCGGTATCAGTATGGGCGACGACCCATATTGTTTTTTTTGATATGTCTTTTGATTTTGACGGTAACTTTACAATCAAATTACCGGCATTATCTATAGAAGTATCTTTCACTCCATATTCGTTTATCTTCTGTTTGATAAATTGTATTTTTTTCTGTTCCCGTCCTGTTGGGCTGGGGATACTAGCGATGGAAATATTATTCATTTTTTCGTCTGATTTTTTATTCCTTTAATCACTCGACTTACCTCTTCATCAGGCGCTAGATAATAATGTTTAATTGGTTTTAAATTATCATCAAGTTCGTAAACTAACGGGATACAATAAGGAACATTTAGATTAACTACCTCTTCGTTGGAAATATTATCCAAATATTTAATTATTGCCCGGAGAGAATTATGATGACCGGAAAGAATAATTTTTTTACCAGATTTTATTTCCGGTTCGATCATTTTTTGAAAATAGGGGACAGAGCGATTATAGGTATCTTTCAAACATTCGCTTGACGGAAGTAATAAAGGGTCAATATTCCTATAAATTGGATCGTTAGTCGGATGCTGGGGATCGGTTTTTTCCAGCGGAGGAGGCGGAATATCATAACTACGTCGCCAAATTGTCACTTGTTCCTCTCCATATTTAGCAACTGTTTCCGGCTTATTTAATCCTTGGAGAGCCCCATAGTGACGTTCGTTTAACTGCCACGCTTTTATAACAGGAATTTCTATTAACCCCATTGTTTCTAAGACGATCTCTAAAGTCCTGATTCCTCGTTTTAAATATGAAGTAAAACCAAGGTCAAAAGTATATCCCAACTCTCTTAATTTAAAAGCGTATTTTTTTGTTTCCTTAACACCAATGGGCGCCAAATCAATATCGGTCCAACCTGTAAAGCGGTCAGACCAGACGGACAAACCATGGCGGATAATCACAAACTTAAACATAAGTAAAAAGTTAAAATTTAAAAGTCAAAAATACAAGTCAAAATTAAAAAGTTTTTTATAAATACTTTTGATTTTTTACTTTCACTTTTGAGTTTTGCCTTTTAACTTTTGAATTCCTTTAAGTATTGAACATTCTCTTCCAGATCTTTTGCTTTCGTTAAAAAACTTCCAGGACAGACAACGTCAGGTTTAAATTTTTGCTTGTTTATATACGGTAATGTTTTATCGTTAACGGCGCCATCTAGAAAAATTTTAGACTTATAACCAAGTACTCTTAATTGTTCAATTTTATTCAACGTATTTGGTATAAAAGGGTTTCCTTGAACTCCAGGGACAACAGACATTATTTGTATGGTTGGAATTGATTTTAGGTCATAGCGACTTACTAAGTCACCAACTTGATCTTGAGGGTTAAGAGTTAAGCCTATAGATAGTGAGTAGTTAGTAGTTAGTAGTTCGTAGTTAGGCAACAAATCAAAATGAATAAAGACATTTTTTATGGTTATAGAATTTCTTAATTTCTCTAATTTCTTAATATCTGTTTCATAATCTTTGACCATTAGGTGAAAATCAAAAACTGAAGATTGATAGTTATTAATTTGTTTGTAACCTTTGATGATGTCTTCTATTTGGACTGTACGGTTATTCACATAAATTCCATCACAAATATCAATTTGAAAATATTTATAAAAAGGAGAAAGTTTGTTTATATTCGTTGCGAGTGCCTCCATAGTTGGAAGTGGCATTGACGGACAGATTTGCATGAATATATTCTATAATAAATCTGTGAATAACAAAATACTAAAATTATTTTCTGATTTCATTTCCATTCAATCTGTTTCCACCGATCCATCAAGACATCAGGAAATTTTAAAAGCAGTTGAGTTTTTAAAAAAAGAGATAGATCTATTGGGTTTTGAAGTGAAAACTTATCAAAGAGATAACTGTTCGCCGTTAATTATTGCAAAATATTATTTTAAAGACGACCGTCCACAAGATAGAAAGACGATTGGAATTTATGCGCATTATGACGTGCAACCAGAAGATCCGGTGGAGCAATGGAAAAGTCCTCCATTTGAATTGACTTTCAAAAATGGAAAAATATTTGGCCGGGGCGTAGCCGATGATAAAGGTCATATTATTCAAGTATTAACGGCATTAGATCTGTTAATTAAAAAGAATAAATTAAAAAATAATATTGTTTTAATTTTTGAAGGCGAAGAAGAAAATGAAAGTAAAAACTTTGAATCCTTGATAACACAGGCAAGACCCCCCTTCGCCAAGGCTTCGGAGGGGCTAGGAAAAATAGACGTTTTTTACATCCTGGATATGGGTATGAAAGCAAAAAACATTCCTCAAATATATTATGGTTTGCGGGGCATCATGACGGGAGAAATTAAAATAAAAATCGGAACAACTGATCTGCACTCAGGGGTATTTGGAAATCGGGTTTTGAATCCAGTTCAAATAATCGCAGAACTATTGGCGAAGATCAAAGATGGGAAAACGAATAAAATAAAAGTTCCGGGATTTTATGATCAGGTTCAAAAAATTAGTGAAAGTGAAACTGCGATTCTTTCAGAATATACTTTATCAGATAGTGAAGAAAAAAAGAATTCCGGTGTCAAAGAATTTGTTGGCGGTTTCTTAAGTTCTAAAGTCTTTCCTTCTTTTGAAGTTAATGGCATTGATTCTGGTTATACCGGTCGAGGATTTAAGACGATAATTCCAGCTGAAGCGATGATGAGGTTTTCAATCCGGTTGGTTCCCAATCAAAAACCTAAGGTAATAAAAAAAATCATCGGAGAGTTCATTAAAAATAATTTACCAAAAGAAATTGATTACAAATTAAGAATCGATGATGGCTGTGAGCCTTTTTATACCGATTTTGAAAATCCATACGCAAAAAAAACCGCTAAAATTTTAAGCAGTGTTTTTAAAAATAAAACCTATTTTAATCGGTCTGGAGGATCAATTGCGGCCGTCGAAACTTTACAACGTTTATTTGCAAAACCAATTATTTTAACTGGATTTACATTACCAGATGAAAATATCCATGCGCCAAATGAAAATATCGATGAAGAAATGTTTGAAAAAGGGATAAAAGTATTGGAAAAAATATTGAGCCCTTCGATAAACTCAGGGTAAACAAGTCTAATTATGAAGAAAGATGAGCTAATTTATTATTTGGGTTTTTCATATTGCCTTGGCATTGGACCGATGACTTTTAAGTTGATAAAAAGCCACCCTAAGGGTGTCCGGGAAATTTATGAAGCTTCAGAAAAAGAATTATTGCCGATTTTTGGAATTAAATTGACGGAAAAATTTATTGAGTTCCGGCAAAGATTTGATCCAAAAAAAGAATTAGAAAGGTTAAAAAAAGAAGGTGTTAATGTTTTAGCAGTTGATGGTGAAGATTATCCGGAGGATTTGAAAAATATTTCCGACTCGCCGATTTGTTTATATGTAAAAGGAAATACGGATTTATTTAAAGCTCGTGAACGAAATTTTTTGTCTCCGTGGGAACCCTCCCCCAAGGGGATATCCCAAGTCGCAAAAAATTCCATTCCCTCGCTTTCGAAAGTTGATAAAACTTTCTTCGCCATTGTTGGTACACGTAAACCAACTTCTTACGGCATTCAAGTGGCCAGAAAATTTGCCTATGAGTTGGCTGAGGCGGGCTTCATCATTGTTTCTGGGATGGCGATGGGGATTGATACGATTGCTCATCAAGCGGCGCTTGACGCTGGCGGAAAGACGATCGCTGTCTTAGGGTGCGGAGTCAACGTCATTTATCCGGCTATTAATTACCAACTTTATCACAATATTATAAAAACCGGTGGCGCTGTCATCAGTGAATTTCCCCCAAATCAAACAGTTTTAAAAGGTTTATTTATTTCCCGGAACAGAATTATTTCCGGTCTGTCCCGAGGTGTTTTAATTGCCGAAGGAGGGGAGCATTCGGGGGCATTGATTACGGCAAGATATGCTGGCATTCAAGGAAAAGATGTTTTCGCCGTTCCTTCTCCGATAAATTCAGAAATGGCGCCGGCACCAAATCTATTGATAAAACAAGGAGCTAAATTGGTGACTAACGTCTCCGATATTTACGAAGAATTTAATATGAAAATAACACCAAGGAAAAGAGAAGATATTAGGGAAAAATTAATGGAAACTGAAAAATTGATCTTCGATATTTTACAAAAAAATCCGCAGACAATTGATGACTTGGCGATTGGACTTGGGAAAACGGTTTCGGAAATACTAAACACAATTTCTGTTATGGAAATAGGGGGAGTGGTGGAGAAAAATTTGGAGAAGAAGTATCAGATTAGAATTTAACTTAAACAGATTTAACTAGTAAGTCAGCCTCAACATTCTGCTCCCTTGGAACGTAATTATAAGTAATTGGAAGATCAACTTCCTGTTCAAGTCCTCTTATTATCAAGATATATTCCCTAATTCTTCCATTTTTTACTTTAAAAAGACCTTTGATCTGATTTATCATTAATCGAGAATCAGAATAAAACTGAATTTGCGTTATCTTCCTAACCCCTAACTCATAACCCCTAACCTTTTCAAGTGCTTCAATCAGAGCTTTATATTCCGCATCATTATTGGTGGCAATCCCAATTGATTTTTTAAAATCAAAGACTTTTCGCCCATTTAAATACCCAACTCCTCCGATTGAAGATGGACCTGGGTTACCTTTAGAACCCCCATCAGTAAAAACTTTAAGAATCATATTAAAAACTTGTAGCGAAGAATTCTCCTGGTATTTGTGGATATGATTGGAAAAGCACTATTTTCTTTGAGACCCCAGTTGATGTGGAAGAAGTGGCTTGAGACGAGGCGGTTCTTCCTTGAATAGGTAGGTTGGTATTTCGAGAAAAGAATAGTTTAGTTGGTGCATAAAGAACCCGAACGAGGATAAGTTGACCATCGATCCCAATATCAGTTGCAGGAATACTGATCGAGTAGCTAAAATTGACAGTGTCAGGAGCACATGGAGAACCAGTTGATGAATTTGTGATTCGAGAAGACGGGTCAACAACATATTTTTTTATACTTCCAGTTTTTACTAAAGTAATTTCAACTGCGGGATTTGGAGCAGCTGATTCAAAACACATTGTAAGATTATTTGGATCGGTGACAGGAGTAATAACTTTGCTCGACACATCGTAATCACCTATATAAAAAGTATAACTCCCATCTTTTTGGATAAGAGGTGTGGTAAAGGCTTGAGCTGTTGTGGATTCAATTGTTGCGGTACCCTCAAAGTCGGTAATAGATGAAAGTGAGCCGCTACCAAGAATGACAGTAGAATTTTCTTTTAAGGCAACTTCAATGGCCGACTCAGCAGCAACTAAAGCTTTTTGAGATTCTTCTTCTAATTTTGTTATTTGAGTATCAGTTGAAGACTTAAAAGAAACCGACAAAACAACAGTCATTACCGTTGCAAGAAGCATAACCGCAATTAAAAGAATCTGACCTTTTTTCATATT
>CABIKN020000051.1 GCA_902200405.1 Candidatus Roizmanbacteria bacterium
AGTTCCTAGAGAGTTACAGAATTTCAGGCTCATCGCTTGACTTTAAAATACTCCTCTTACAAATATAATACAAATTAACCATTGACGAAAAGGTATGTGCCTGATAAAATGATAAATAATTACTTTGAAATTGATAAACAAGGGAATTTAAAAGAAACGAGTAGAGAATTTAACAAGAAACCGAAGATTAAGAAAGATTTTTTTACAGAGTATATCAATATTAATGTTGGTTACAGCTTGGTCACTCCAATATTAATAGGCGTAATAATAGGTTTAGCATTAGATAACAAGTTGAGCACTAAACCGTTTTTTACGGTTTTTTTTATTTTTTTTGGCATGGTAAGCAGCATTTATAATTTATACCGAGTATATAAAGATGATCGAAGGAAAAGTCATTGAAGAAACCGCCAAAGGCGCAGTTGCAATTGCGACTGAGATGCCTCATATTAGCATTAAAGCCGAAGTGGTCTCTCACTTATTGGGTGTTAATATAACAAATTCAATGATTGCATCGGCAATCGTCTTTCTTTTAACAATCTTCATCGCTCTTTATTTCAATCAACAATCAACTCAAAAAAGAAAAGGTAACTTTTATTATTTGATTAAGTTTTTTATCAAAAGCATCTATGATCTATTCCGTTCCGTTCTTGGCGAAAGAACAGATGTCTTTTTTCCGTTGCTTTTTGCTTTTTTCTTTTATATTTTACTTCAAAACTGGTTTGGATTATTACCTGGAGTAGGGAGTTTATGGATTAAAGTTGAAGGATATAAAATTCCATTACTGCGGGGAAACACCGCTGATTTAAATACGACTTTGGCCTTAGCTATCATCTCCGTTTTTTCCATCCAGTTTTTTGCCATAAAGTTTTTAGGCATCAAAAAATATCTTCACAAATTTTTTAATCTTTCCAGCCCGATCATGTTTTTTGTTGGCATCCTTGATATTCTTTCCGAATTTTCAAAAATTCTATCTTTTGCTTTCCGTTTATTCGGAAATATTTTTGCTGGAGAAGTTTTGCTGACCATAGTCGCCTTTTTAGTTCCAGTTTTGGCTTCATTTCCATTTATTGGTTTGGAAATTTTTGTTGGTTTCGTCCAGGCGCTTGTATTTTCAATGCTAACGGCCGTATTTATAAGCAACGCAGTTGTAGAGCACGGTTGAGCATAATAGTTATAAACGTTATAATTGTTATAAATTTTATATTTTCGAAAGGGGTGATTTTTAAAATATGTCAACAGAAACTATGAAACTTTTGGCAGCCGCCATTGCAATTGCCGTTGGCGCGATTGGACCAGGATTGGGAATTGGTATGATCGGTGGTAAGGCCGTCGAAGCTTTGGGACGCAATCCGGAAGCCGAATCAGCAATTAGAACCACAATGATTTTAGCTCTTGCGTTTGCCGAAGCCATCGCAATTTACGCATTGGTGGTCGCGTTAATTTTGAAATTTGCATAAAAATATAGATTATGGAAAATTTAGGAATAGATGGAAAATTATTATTGGCTCAGATGATTAACTTTGTCTTGTTTTTTTTCCTAGTGAAGAAGTTTATTGTTAAACCATTTACTACCTTTTTGAATCAAGAGAGAACGAATGAAGAAGAAAAAAACAAGCTTTTAGAAAAATTAAAAAAAAGCGAAGAAGCTGGTATTGAAGCAGAAAAAAAGATGAAAGAGAAAATGAAAAAAGAGTTTGATGTCTTATTTGTTGAAGCAAAAAAAGAAGCATCTATCATGAGAACTGATTTAATAAAACAAGCAGAAGTTGATGCTCTAGAGATCAAGGATAAAAACAATAAATTGTTAGAAGAAGAAAAGAATTTGTTGTATCGAGAGGTCAAGGATAAAATTATTAAAACAAGTTTGATGATCGTTGAAAACACATTAAAAGACGCGCTCGACGAAGCATCAAGAAAAAAGGTCACCGGAGCAATTATTAAAAATTACCAAGGTAAGGTCAATTTTAATGAAAATTAATCCAAAATTAAAACAGGATTTAAAGAGTTTTTTAATGGAGAATATTCAGAAAGAGCAAAATCGGGTACTTGTATCAAGCGCTGATATTTTAGGGTCCGATGAAAAGAAAGCTTTATCTGGGAAAAAATTTCCTGACCTAAACTGGGAGGACGCCGAATACCGTATTGATAAGTCCATCATTGCTGGAGTCATTATAAAAGTCGGATCAAAAACAATCGATCTATCCCTTACGGGATCGTTATCTAAATTATCTAATACATTATATGAAATTGATTGATGAGTACATAAAAACTCTTGAAAAAGAGTTAAAAAATAAACCAAAAATTTCGACAGAGGAAACAGGGATAGTATCTCAAGTTAAGGATGGTGTTGTAATACTTGAAGGGCTAGACCAAGTTGCCTACGGAGAGTTGATCGAATTCAAAAAAAATGTATTGGGTTATGTTATTGATCTGACGGAGGACGAAGTTGGCGCAATAATTTTGGGCGATTATACTAGTATTTCCGCCGGTGATAAAGCTAAAGCATTGGGATACACCCTTTCTGTTCCTGTTTCTGAGGAATTGCTTGGGCGCGTTGTAGATTCTTTAGGAAGCCCCCTTGATGGAAAAACCGCTATTAAGTCAAAAACTCTTTATCCTGTTGAAAAAATAGCCGCTGGAGTTGTTAAACGTCAACCTGTAAACGTTCCGCTTCAAACCGGAATTAAGTCAATTGACGCGTTGATTCCAATTGGTCGGGGACAACGAGAATTAATCATTGGAGACCGTGGAACCGGTAAAACTACGATCGCTATTGATACTATCCTTAATCAAAAAGGTGAAAATGTAGTTTGTATTTATTGTGCTATTGGACAAAAAAATTCTAAAGTTGCAGCGATTGTTGAACTATTGAAAAAAAATGGGGCGGATAAATATTCAATTGTTGTTAGCGCTTCAGCTGCTGATTCGGTTGCCATGCAATATCTAGCGCCTTATACAGCGTCGGCAATTGGAGAATATTTTATGGATAAGGGTCAGGATGTTTTGATAGTCTATGATGATCTGACCAAACACGCTTGGTCCTATCGACAGATGTCCCTTATTTTGCGCCGTCCTGCCGGCCGGGAAGCTTATCCGGGTGATGTTTTTTATCTCCATTCAAGATTACTTGAGCGAGCTTGCCGTATTGATAAAAAATATGGTGGCGGATCAATTACCGCTCTCCCGATTATTGAAACTTTGGATGGTGATCTGTCCGCCTATATTCCAACCAACGTCATTTCAATTACCGATGGTCAAATATCATTAGAAACGGATTTGTTTAATTCAGGGATCAGACCGGCTATTAACGTCGGCCTTTCCGTCTCAAGAGTTGGAGGTAATGCTCAAACAAAAGCGATGAAGGCTGTTGCCGGAAAATTAAAACTCGATTTAGCACAGTACCGTGACTTAGCTGCCTTTTCTCAATTTGAATCTGACTTAGATGAAGAAACCAAAAAATTTCTAAATCGGGGCGCAAAAGTTACCCAAATACTAAAACAGAAGAAAAATAAACCGTTAAGTTTGGCAGAACAAGTAGCTATTCTTTGGGCCGCCAGTAATGGATATTTAGATAAATTACCAATTGAAGAAATTGATAAGTTTGAAACAAAGTTATTGGAAACTTTAAAACAAAAAGGGAAAAAATGGCTTGAAAAAATTAATAAAAATAAAATCATGGATGAAAAAGATGGAAAAGAACTAGAGAAAATGATTAAGGATATTTCCTAAATTTATGAACATTCGCATAATCCGCAAAAAAATAAAATCTGTCACAAATGTCAAAAAAATAACTAAGGCCATGCAAATGGTATCCGCGATTAAAATGAAAAAGGCACAACAAGTTGCCGTGGACGGAAGACCTTATCAAGATGAGATTGAAAAAATTATAAGGGCTGTCAGTCCAAAGATTGACTCGTCTCTTTCACCACTAATCACTCAACCTGAAGACAAAATCGAAAGAAAAAATTTGAGCATAGTTCTTGCCAGCAATAAAGGTCTATGTGGCAGCTTTAATTTTAATTTGCTCCGCTTTATTGTAAAAAATGTTGATTTCAAAAATACCGATTTCATTATTGTTGGGAAAAAAGCAAATTTATTAAGTAAGTTTTCGGCTCATATTATGGCTGATTATTCTTCCAATATACCAATAAATAATGTCTCGGCTCTTTTTGAATTTTCCTTAAAAAAATATTTAGATAAGACCTACAAAAAAGTTGAACTTTATCACAATCAATTTGTCTCAGCTATACAATCAAATCCTGTTGTTACAACTTTACTACCTATTAATTTTACTCAAAAAAATGAAACAGAAAATATCGTTGAACAAAAAGCTTTTGATTATTTAATAGAGCCAAATCCAAAAAAAATTATCGATTCATTGCTTAGAAGTTTTGTCGAAGAAAAATTGAGATTTGCCTTTATCCAAAGCGAGGCGGGAGAGCACTCGCTTAGAATGATGGCGATGAAAAATGCCACTGATAATGCCACCGATGTGATTGACAACCTAACCATGGCTAGAAACAAAATAAGACAAGAAAAAATTACCAGTGAACTGTTGGATATGGTGACGGCAAAAGAATCGGTTGAATCGAATTAATTACAATTTTTATAATATTTATATGAATTCAGGCAATATAGTTTCCATTCGGGGAGTTGTTGTAGATATTAAATTCAAAGAAAATGAAACTCCAAAAATTTATGATGCGCTTTTTATTGAAGACAAAAAGTTAGGAAAGATAGTCTTCGAAGTCGAGGCTATCCTTGATCAAGGACTAGTCCGAGCCGTTGCCATGGCAAATGTATTCGGATTAAGCCGAGGTATGAAGGTTACTAACACTGGTAAACCGATCACAGTACCAACAGGTGAGGCGACTCAAGGAAGAATTATGAATGTCTTAGGAGAGCCTATCGACGAACTCGGACCTATTGTATCTAAATTTAGTTCCTCAATTCACGCTTCGCCACCAAAATTAGTCGAACAGTCGGTAGAGCAGGAAATTTTTGAAACCGGAATTAAAGTGATTGATTTGATCGCGCCTTTTATAAAGGGCGGAAAAGTGGCCATCTTTGGGGGCGCCGGCGTCGGTAAGACCGTCTTAATTCAGGAAATGATTCATAATGTGGCCAAAAACC
Source organism: Candidatus Roizmanbacteria bacterium (assembly GCA_902200405.1). Taxonomy (GTDB): domain Bacteria; phylum Patescibacteriota; class Microgenomatia; order UBA1406; family GWC2-37-13; genus GWC2-37-13. The sequence goes on from CABIKN020000051.1 coordinate 5,134, forward strand.
ATCATGGAGTTTCCGTTTTTACTGGAGTCGGAGAAAGAATTCGTGAAGGTAATGATCTGTGGCTTGAAATGAAGGAAACTAAAGTTTTGAAAAATACTTCTCTGGTTTTTGGACAGATGAACGAGCCCCCGGGGAATCGTCTTCGCGTTGCTCTAACCGGTGTTACAATGGCCGAATATTTCCGCGATCAAAAAAATATGGACGTTCTTTTATTTATTGACAACATTTTTAGATTTGCCCAAGCCGGAAGTGAAGTTTCGGCTCTGCTTGGAAGAATTCCATCAGCCGTTGGTTACCAACCAACTTTGGCCTCAGAAATGGCTGCTCTACAGGAAAGAATTACGTCCACTAATAAAGGTTCTATCACATCAATCCAAGCCGTTTACGTACCGGCTGATGACTATACAGACCCCGCACCAGTTGCTACTTTTTCGCACGTTGATGCATCAATTACGCTGGAGCGAGCTCTGTCCGAACAAGGTCTATACCCGGCCATTGATCCGTTAACTTCAAATTCCCGAGCTTTAGATATTGATATTGTTGGAGAAGAACATTATCAGGTTACCCGCGATGTCCTAAAAACCTTACAGAGATATAAGGATTTACAGGATATCATTGCTATCCTTGGAATAGAAGAGCTTTCAGAAACTGATAAACTTACCGTTTCACGAGCCCGAAAGATCCAAAGATTTTTGACTCAACCAATGTTCGTCGCCGAACCTTTCACCGGCCGGGCTGGAAAATACGTACCTGTTGCTGATACTGTCCGCGGTTTTAAGGAAATCTTGGAAGGTAAACACGATAGCAAGTCAGAAATGAATTTTTACATGGTCGGAGGGATTGAAGAAGTGAAATAAATTTATGAACACAATACGTCTTAAAG
>CABIKN020000052.1 GCA_902200405.1 Candidatus Roizmanbacteria bacterium
CCGAGAATATGTGGAATGCAATTGCTTTTTTTGCCGAGAATATGTGGAATAGACGTATATGTTATAATAATATTCATGAAAGTCATTATTCTTTGCGGTGGGATAGGAACAAGACTTAAAGAGGAAACAGAATATAAGCCAAAGCCAATGGTGCTAGTTGGCGGAAAACCAATCATCTGGCATATCATGAAGATCTATTCGTATTATGGCTATAATGAATTTATACTTGCTCTTGGATACAAAGCTGACTACATTAAAGATTATTTTTTAAATCAAAAAGCCTTCACCTCAGATTTCTCTTTGGAAACTCGAAATCATAAGACCAAGTTTTATCTTGATGATCGGCAGGAAGTTGATAATTTTAAAATAACTTTTGTTGATACGGGATTGGAAACATTGCCAGGTGAGCGAATCCTTCGTTGCCAAAGATATATTCCCGAGCGGGATAAATATTTTATGGTCACTTATGGAGATGGTGTTACCAATCTCGACATAGATGCTTTAGTAAAGTTTCATAAAAAACAAAAAACAATCGGAACAATTACCTTAGTTCATCCAAGATCAAAATTTGGTCAGGTTAAAGTCGATGATAAAAATTTAGTCAATGATTTTATTGAAAAACCAGTTCTTTCCGATTGGGTTAATGGTGGTTATATGGTCTTTGATAAGCGTTTTTTTAATTATTTGAAACCTGGTGAAATTGAACATCCGGCCTTGGTAAGGTTATCCAAAGAGAATCAGTTGTCAGCTAGAAAGCATGACGGATTTTGGATGGCGATCGACACATATAAGGAATTAGACGATCTAAATAAATTATGGGCGCAAAACAAACCCTGGAAGGTTTGGCGTTAGCCAGGGTCATCCCCGTGTTTACCCTGAGTTAATCGAAGGGAAGATGGGGATCCAGTCTAAAATTACCTATTTAAAATAATGTTTAACTTAAAAAATAAAAATATTTTAGTAACCGGAGGCGCTGGTTTCGTTGGCGGCCACTTGGTTGAAGAGTTAGTTAAGCTGAAAGCCAATGTAATAGTCGCTGATATTAACTTTGATAAAAAATCATATCTGTCACGTACCTACGAGATAGATAAAAAATGTGTTTTGATAAAACAGGATATCTGCGATTATAAAAAACTGCTGATCTTAATTAAGAAATATAAAATTAACTTTATCTTTCATTTGGCGGCTCAAGCCTTGGTAGAAGACGCATACATTAATCCAAAGTATACTTTGGAAAATAATATTATTAGCACCATAAACGTCCTTGAGGCGGTTCGTCTTAATCCACAAATAAAGGGAGTTGTTGTAGCATCCTCTGATAAAGCATATGGCAAACTAAATAAGAATCAATATATTGAGACTGATCCCCTATCCGGAGACCATCCTTATGATACTTCAAAATCCGTCACCGATTTGCTTAGCACCACTTATTACAAAACTTATAAAATTCCCGTCGTCGTCACCCGATTTGGAAATATTTATGGCGAGGGAGATTTAAACTTTTCAAGGATAATTCCGGGAATAATGGAGTCGATAATTAAGAATTCAGAATTAAGAATAAGGAGTAACGGCAAGTATGTTCGTGATTATCTTTATGTTAAAGACGTGGTAAATGGCTATTTATTACTTGCACAAAATATAGAAACCGTTCGCGGCGAGGTTTTTAATTTCGGTTCCGACGAAACGCTAACTGTTATTGAAGTAATAAAACTAGTCGAAAAAATCTTGAATAAGAAAATTAACTATAAAATCTTAAACACCGCTCACAACGAAATCCCCTACCAATCGCTTGATTATTCAAAAATTAAAAAATCTCTTGGCTGGAAACCAAAAGAAAATATAAAATCAACTGTGGAGAAGATATTTAGTTGGTATAAAAATTTAAAATACAAAAATGAAAAAAGATAATTTTATTTCCGGTGAGACTTACGTACCAGTATCAGGCAAAGTATTTGATGAGGAAGAGATAAATAATGCCATTAAAGTTGCCCGTGATGGCTGGTGGACAGAGGGAGAATTTACAAAGGAATTTGAAAGAGAATTTAAAAAGTTTCTTGGAGTTAATTATGTTTCGCTTGTTAATTCAGGTTCATCAGCAAATCTTGTTGCTTTAGCTTCTCTTACCTCTTCAGTTTTTGGCGATAGGAGACTCAAGGCCGGCGATGAATTTATTACTTGTTCAGTTGCCTTCCCAACCACCGTCAACCCTGGTCTTCAATATGGATTAAGACCAATCTTTATTGACGCTGAACTTAACACTCTGAATATCGATGCCTCACAAATTGAAAAAGCAATCACAAAAAAAACAAAATTGATTATGATTGCCCACACCTTGGGTAAACCGTATAACTTAAATAAAATAATAAGATTAGCAAAAAAATATAATCTCTGGGTTATCGAAGATTGCTGTGATGCACTTGGTTCAAAATACGACGGTAAACTCGTTAGCTCCTTTAGCGATATTGCGACTTTTAGTTTTTATCCTGCCCACCAGATGACGATGGGCGAGGGTGGAGCCGTCGTCACTAATAATTCTCTTATTCACAAATCAATCAGACAGTTTCGAGATTGGGGAAGAGATTGTTGGTGCGATACCGGAAAAGACAATACTTGTAGAAAACGATTTAACTGGAAGCTGGGAGAACTACCACGTGGCTATGATCATAAATATATTTATTCTCAGATTGGCTACAATCTAAAAGCGACTGATTTCCAGGCGGCCATTGGCGTAGCTCAACTGAAAAAACTTCCCGACTTTATCAAAAAACGTCAGCAAAATTATAAAATTCTTTATGAATTTTTTAATCAATATAAAAAATATTTTATTTTAATGAAGGAAGATAAGAACGAGGAAGTTAGCTATTTTGGATTTCCACTAATTGTTAAATCAAACTCCCCTTTCACACGTAATCAACTAACGGAATATTTGGAAAAAAATAAAATTGGTACCCGCAATATTTTTTCCGGTAATCTTCTTCACCACCCCGCCTACGTTAATTTTAAGAAAAATTTTAAAATTATCGGTAATCACAAAAACGCTGATCTGATTATGAATAATGCTTTTTGGCTAGGCGTTTATCCGGGAATAGACAAGAAAAGATTAGAATATGTGAAAAAAATACTAGTAGAATTTATTGTACAAAAAACAAAATGAACATTCTCGTTACAGGAGCAACCGGGTTTATTGGTTCCCATTTAGTAAGAAAATTATTGAATTTACAGCACAAGGTATTTATTAGTGTTCGTCCAAGCTCTAATACAAGCAGAATCAATAATATATCTGATAAACTAATCAAAATAGATATTGATTCATCGTTAAATGGAATACATGAAACATTTAAAAAAAATAAAATTGACGGAATAATTCATCTTGCCACCTATTATCGAAAAGAAGATTCTACTAAAGAAATTGAAAACATGAATAATATAAATATAATTTTTCCTACAAGACTTCTTAATATGGCAAAAGAACATGGAATTTCATTTTTTATTAATACGGGCACTTGTTTTGAGTATTCCCCTTCATTAAGGCATATAGATGAAAATTCCATTATAAAACCTTTTAATTATTATGCATTAACAAAATTTAAATTTGAAGAAAAACTTATTAAGTCAACTAAAGGATCGTCACTAAAAGCTTTTACTCTTAAACTTTTTTTCCCATATGGAGAGCAAGATAATAATAAACTTATAAAATTATTAATAGAGAGTCTTATTCTAAAAAGAGAGTTTCATGTTACAAAAGGTGGACAATATTTAAGTTATACATATGTAGAAGATATTGTAAACGCATTTATTTTAGCGCTCAACCATATTTTGATCGCACAGAATAACTACGACATTTTTAATATTGGAGGAGCTCCCATAAAAGTAAGCAACATTTTTGATATACTTGAAGAAATAAGTGCCGCAAAAGGACTCATTGCTAGAGATAAAGAATATCCACAAAACGAGATAATGAGCATGTTCACAAATAGTGAGAAGGCGAAAAAGGAATTAGGCTGGAAACAAAAATGGAGCCTAAAAGAAGGGTTACAAAAAACATATAGTTATTATTTAACCCACTATTAATCATATGATAGACGGAGTAATAGTCACCCCACTGAAAAAAATAACAGATGAACGAGGAACAGTCATGCATATGTTGCGCAAAGATAGTCCTGTTTTTAAAGAATTTGGGGAAATTTATTTTTCTACGGCTTATCCTGAGGTTATAAAAGGATGGCACCTTCACACAAAGATGACATTGAATTATGCAGTAGTGCAAGGAATGATAAAACTTGTACTTTACGATGATCGTAAAGATTCAAAAACAAAAGGAAAATTGATGGAAGTATTTGTTGGTGAAGATAACTATTGTTTAGTTACTATTCCGCCCAATGTATGGAACGGGTACAAAACCATTGGGATAAAAACTGCTATAGTTGCAAACTGTTCTACTCACCCTCATGAAATTGGTGAAATGAAAAGACTGGATCCGATAAAAAATGGTGTAATTAAGTACAATTGGAAAATTAAATTAAGCTAATGTTTTTATTTTTAACTACCCTAATTCCCAAGTAGGCAAAACAACTGAAAATCATAATACTAGTTATGATAATTCCTAAATAAAAATAAGATTGGGACTGGAAATATAGAGTTAATTTTATATCAATTGAACCATCAGGATTTTCTTTATATAATTTTTTTGAAAAATTTTGTTTTATATAATCAGGATTTATTGTCCAACCATTAGCATATTGATTGACGAGCTTATGTGTGTCATCAAAAATTGTATTTTTATATAAATACGACAATTCCTCCCTATCGATTTTTTGTTCCACAGACTTGCATTCGGTAGTTTGAACGTTTTCATAATATTTTATTGATTTACACTTCTTATCATCTGAATTTGATTGCAAATAAAGTTTCCATTGTTCATTATAACCTTGCAAAAAAGATAGGGATTCTTTATCTTTTAAATTTTTAATAAATAAAATATATTTAGTATCGTTTACTTTAATAAATTGCATATCTGACATTAAAACTATGGGGAGATAACCTTTATTCTCATAGAGAGCAAAGCTCTTGTTGTTTTCTTTCAAAATAAAACCACTGTCTTTATTAAAATAATTAATATACTTTTTAACAGGCACTGGAATATTATTTTCTAATACATTAATCAGGTCTTTTTGAACAAGAATATACTTCACGTTTAGACCATCAATGATTTGAGAAAAATTACCGGGAAACTTAAACTCTTTACCATATTTAAAAAATGACTTGAAAAGATCATTACGAAAATCAAGATTAACTGCGTATCTGTTGTAAACAACAGGCTTTGAAAAAAATAACTCTCTGAAGTATGTAGATTGATTTATATATTCTCCTGACCTAGTTTTTTTATCGGCGAAAAACCAAATATAACTCTCATAGGGAATATTCGGAAGGGTTAAAATATTGTACTGCGATTGGTCTTTTTGAAAATATTTCTCATTAACAGATATATACTCTTTGGGCAACTTGGCGCTAGCAATGAATCCTCCTAGGTCTCCACTAAAAAAAATAGTATTCGAAATTATAAGCAAGAGGATGGTTAACAATAAAAAATAGTTCTTATATTTATTTTTCCAATTTTTAAATAAAAATGTAAATAAAAAAATAAATATAACTAGATACAATATGATAAATCTAGAAAATGATCTGAAAAAACCGAATGGGGAAACTTTTTCATATAAATACATCCAAATTCCCCCTGTCAGTTTAGATATTGGACCCAGCGCGAGATTAAAAAAAATGAGAAGGT
>CABIKN020000053.1 GCA_902200405.1 Candidatus Roizmanbacteria bacterium
TGTTAAAGGTTTGAAACAAAATAGGTTCGAACTAAGTTATATGTTCGCTCTCAACTTTAGAGCCTTACAACAACCTTTATATAATTGCGTTAGCTTTTCCATCCCTGAGGATGGTTTTTGTACCAAACAATAAGTGACTTAACCGAATCTTCAATGGTTTTACTTGGCTTCCAACCTAACAGCTTTTCCGCTTTTGTTATGTCTGCGATCTTTTTAGCGTCATCACCTGATCTTGTATTGCCTTTTTCAACCGGAATTTCGACACCGGTAAGTTTCTTAACCTGATTAACAACTTCGAGGACCGAACTTCCTGTTCCAGTTCCCAAATTTATTATTTCACTTTTCTTATTCTTAAAAAGATATTCCACAGCTTTTAGATGAGCTAAGTTCAGATCAACCACATCGATGTAATCGCGAATGGGTGTTTTATCAGGAGTGTCAACCTCTGGACAGGTAAGATAAAATTTTTCAATTCCAAGTGCTCCCCGAACTGCATTTTGAACTAATAGGGAAGATGGTTTCTTTGAATCGCCGATTGACCCGTCCTCAGTTGCGCCGCAAACATTGAAGTATCGAAGTATCATAAAATTAAATTGCTTCAATTTTCCATACCATTGAATGACATCTTCGGCCATTTTTTTAGAAGCGCCATAGGGAGTCGTCGGATTAAGAGGATGTTTTTCATCGATAGGATAGTATTCTGCCTCACCATAAACCGCGCAGGTCGAGGAGAAGATAATGTTTTTTATTTCATACCTATCCATGTGGGATAAAAGGTTAGCGGTTACGGCAACGTTATTGAAAAAATATTTGCCGGGGTTTTTCACCGACTCGTCAACAACACAGGAGGCAGCGTAATGGATGACCGCCGAAATATTTTTTTCCTTTTCGAAGATAGGAGAGAGGTTGTTTTTTAAATCCGCTTCGTAGTACCTAAATTGATTGGGATATTTATTTTTTAAAAATTCCAATGGTTCTCTATATCCTGTTTGAAAATTATCTAAACCAACAACTTCATAACCCCTGGATAAGAACAGATCAGTTGCGACTGAGCCAATGTAACCTCCGGCGCCGGTGATTAAAATCTTAGACATAATTATATTATAACTTATGAAATGGGTGCCAGTGGACTCTTCCTTCTGCAAAATAAATTCCCCCAAAAATTAAAATTCCTCCGAAAATATAAAATAAATTCGGATATTCGTGAAGAAGGGGAGCAGCTACAACAATTGCGGCTAGTGGATCGATGTAAGTAAAGATCCCCACGTCTTGTGCCTTAAGTTTTGAAACTCCATAATAAAAAAGAAAGTATGCTAGAGCAGATGAAAAAAACACGCCAAATATTATTCCTGTCCATCCGGCCACGTTAAGAAGAGAAAAGTCCCAATTGGCGAATTCTTTTGGTATAAATGGTAAGAAAGTTAAACTCCCAAACAGAAAAGTAATTGCTGAGACTTGAATCGCGTTTATTTTTTTTAGAATATCACGTCCAAAAACCGTTTGTAGAACACTGCCAAAAGTTGCAATCAAAATAAATAGGTTTCCTTCAACTGCTCCGAAAACAAATTTTTTTCCATCTAAAATTAGAGGCGATAAAATAATAAACAATACCCCCGCAAGCGCGATGAACATACCCGTTAATACCCTCAATTTTGGCTTTTCTTTGAGAAATATAATTGATAGTAGATAAATAAAGACCGGCCCGGAGGAAGCAATTATTGGAACATTAATGCTTTCTGTCTTTGCTAACCCCAAAAAGAAAAAAGAAATATTTATAGTAATACCAAAAAAACCCACTAATAATATCTCAAGCCATTGCTTAACTGTTAGCTTTTGCCATTTATTTAAAGCCAAGGGCAAAAATATCAGTCCGGCAAAAAAGAAGCGAATAAACGCCAAAGTAAAAGGGGGAATATTGGATAGCGCAAATTTAAAAATTGGGGATGCCATACCCCAAATTATGTTGGCGATGATGAGAGCAAGGATAGGATTCATAAATTATTTATTTGATTTTTTATTCAAGTAGACAATCAGTTCTCCTATTATTCCTGTCATTACAACCTGAATACCAACAATAATTAATAGTATTCCCAGTTGTAATAAAGGACGCTGATAAAGAAGAACCCCAAAAAACAATCTTTCGACCGCTAAGTAAAAACTGATTAAAAAACCGACCAAAAATAGTATTCCTCCGATCACGCCAAAAAAATGAAGGGGTCTCTCAGAAAACTTAAATAAAAAATAGGCTGTCAAAGTATCAATGATTCCGACAAATATTTTAGATTTTCCAAATTTAGTTTTTCCAAATTTTCTTTGGTTATTGACAACGGATATTTCTGAAACCTTATAGCCATTCAAGTAAGTGGCCAGTGGAAAAAAACGGAAATTATTTCCATAGAAATTAAAGTCTCTTAAGACCTCTTTTTTAAAAGCTTTAAAACCGCAGTTAATATCTGTAAAAGGGGAGTGGAGAAAAATCTTTAAAAACCAGGAGGCGATCTTTGAGTATATTTTAACAGCTGGATTTTCTTGACGATCTATTCTTATTCCATTAACTAAATCATAACCTTCATTAATTTTTTTCAAAAACTTGGGCAAGTCTTTAGGGTCATCCTGTAAATCCCCATCCATAAATATGATAGTGTCACCAACTGAATTCTCTATACCTGTTTTTAACGCAGCTCCCTTTCCCATTCTCTTTCTATGTTTAATGATTTTTGTGTTTTTTTCCTCGTAACTCATAACTCCTAACTCATAACTTTCTTCTGATCCATCATCCACTAAAACAACTTCCCATTTTTGATCTATTTTTTTTAATGTATCGATTAATTGAACAATCAATACAGGAAGCGATTCTGATTCGTTATAGAATGGAATAATAATTGAGATCATATTTTTTTATAAACTTCTATTTCTTGATTATCAAAAAAAATCATTTGATAATCTACATCATTTTTTAATTTATTATAAAACTTATTATTCAACCTTTGTTTGACTTCTTGCTTATTTATAATAACATAGTCAGCCAAACGATATTTATTAATTTCGTCTTTTATTATTCTATACTCAGTTATTCCCATACTAGCAAATGCTGAATCATAAAGAAAATTATAGTAAAAGCGTCGGTTTGTAAAAAAAGGCGCAAGTTTTGGAGTAGTTGCCACTTTAATATTTTCGTCTTTAAGTTTATTTACCCAGGACTTAATAGACTCACTTTTTGTTCTATCAATATCTTTATAATTGACGGGTTGTTTTACAAAATCGGGTATAGGGTTATATAAATAAATTGAATAAATATTAACTGCGATAAAAATCACAAAAAATAATTTTTTAATAATTTTATTTTTTATTATTTTATCGAAATTTTTATAACCTAGAATCAGAGAGTAAAATAAAAATGCGACGATTATAGAATTATAATGAAAATAAATAGAACGTTGATTTGAATTAATACTTAGAATATTAATCGCCCATTCCGGCAAGCTGATTAATAATGTCAGCGGAGAAAATAACGAATAAAACAATGGGCTAATCATTAATTTAGCGTAATTAATTCCATCTTTCATTATGTTTGGTAGTCGGGATTTTATATCAATAAAATACCCTGTAGCAAAATGTTCACCTCCTCTAAAGTAGGGGATTATAAAATAGACCGTTGTAAAAAAAAATATTAATCCTAAAATTGCTGTTATTATTCCTGTCTTTCTTTCTTTTTTCACAAGAAATAAATAAATTCCTAAAAAAAACACCACCAATCCAACGTGTTCTTTAGTCAGAAGAGTTAGGAAAATAAAGAAGTAGAACCAAGTCCATTTTTTCAATTCCTGAAAATAAATTGCGAACAAAAAGAATGTTGTTGTTAAGGTAACCGCGTGAAAATCAAAAAGTACCGCTCGTTGAATAGCAAAATAAAAAAGATATGTAAGGGAAAATACTAAACTAATAAGATTTTTTTTCAAAACTTTCTGAGAAATCAAAAATACTGCTAAAGCCCCCAAACCCAATATTATTACTTGTCCAATAAGTAGTACTTCCGGCCCCTCATATATTTTGTAAAAAGGAGCAAACAGTGCCAAAATCGGATCAAAATGGATTGCCAGACGGGAGACATTTTTTTTCAAATCTTGATTGGTCATTTCAAGAAATCTATCTTGAGAAGTGTTATAAACAACTTGATTCATAATGCCTAAGTCATAGTAATAGGAATTTAAGGTTTTATATCTACGGATTGATAAGTAAGAGAATATGACAATAAAAAAAAGAATCGATAACCAAAGTAAAATTTGAAATTTATTTTTCATTTATTTCCTGAATGAAACTTCTCATGGATTTGTTTTAGCCCAAAGTTTGTCACATGGGTATATATTTGAGTCGTGGCAATATTTTTGTGCCCAAGCATTTCCTGGACAGATCTTAGATCTGCTCCATGTTGTAGTAGATCCGTCGCCATCGAATGACGCAGAATATGAGGTCCTATTCGGAGGGTAATCCCGGCTTTTTTCCGGTACTTATCAATCATTCTTTCAATTGAACGGGCAGAAAGCCTTAATCTTTCATCGGTTAATCCCTCGTCTCCCTTTGGACCTGAATAACGAATGAATAGAGGACGATAAGGATCCGATCTTTTTGTCAAATATAGGCTCAACCATTCCTTGGCATGTTTTGACAAAAATACCACTCGGCCTTTCCCACCTTTCCCAACTACACCAAACTCCCCCGACTGAATATTTGCTTGATCGCGATTCAAGGCAACAAGTTCTGAAACTCGCAGGCCAGTTGAGAAAAGTACCTCTAAAATCGTTCTATCCCTGAGGCCAATTTCGTCTTTTGGATCAACAATTTCAAATAATCTTTTTAATTCTTCCGGTGATAAAAATTTTACTATCCGATCGCGGTTTTTCCCGAGCTCAACCATATCCGGAGAGAGCGATTGGACGCGCTGGCGTACGAGGTAGCGGAGGAAGCTCCGGAGTGCTACTAGGAAGTAATTCTGAGTTTGGCGCTTCAGAGCACCCTTATCTGGGTTCTTATATTCGTGAGAAAGGTATAGACGGAAGTTCCTGACAATATTATCGTCAATTTTATTTACCTGAAAAGTTTCAACTTTGCTACTCATAAGTAACCACTTTTTAAAAAAATTTAGATAGTAGGCATACATCTTGACTGTCTTTATAGATAGGTACTTATCCAATTCGCAGTATTCTAAAAAACGCAATATAGCTTCCTTTATTTCCATGAATTAATATTAAACGACGCAAGTAAGTTTGTAAAGTTTAAAGTTTATTAAGTTGTTTTGCTTTATGGGCTTTACGACTTTATGGACTATTTAGTGTTTTTGCATAGGTCATACATATATTCAAAGTGCATTGGGTCAATCCTTGAACCAAACACTGATTTGTAGCGTCCGCCCCAGCGGAATCCATAAGATTCAAAAATATCAACTATTTCCATTGGAATTGTAAAGGTGGAACAACCATTACAGTTTTCATCCCAATTAATATCCACTGAAATTCCAAAAGCATGAGTCGAAAGTTTGCA
>CABIKN020000054.1 GCA_902200405.1 Candidatus Roizmanbacteria bacterium
ATAGAGCACAACAAAATTCAATTCCGGCCCCATCCGCCACGCCGGTAGAACAACCAGTAAAAGCAGATGATCGAGATATTCCAACCTTTCTAAGGAATAGAGCTGGGGGGAGCCATTCATCTCAAGCTAAACCTGCATCTTCAGTTCAGGATATGCCAACAATATTTGACAAAGAAGATATTCCAACCTTTTTGAGAGATAGAGAAACAGGATGGAATAAACCACCAGTTCCAACTACCACGCTGGCGGCAGCTCCATCTCAAGCATCATCGGCAGTTAACATTCCAGCTGAAGAACCATTAGCTGATAAAAGAGCACGAGCGAGAGCTAAAGGAGTACCTGTCAAAAATAAGGCAAATGTTCTTCCACTAGAGTCAGCTCAAGAGCAGGATGATATACCAGATTGGTTGAGAAACGAGATTGGACTCCAGTATCCGACTGATTCAACTACTCAAGACAAATCCGCCGAAAACGCAGCTCCAGAAGAATCTACACAACCTCTCAGCTCAACAGCTCAAAAACATGGTGGCGCGAATGATGATCTTAAAGCTTGGGTGGAAAGTTTAGATAATGAGGCTATGGAAGCTACTCAACCAATAAGAGCAGTAAAAAGAAGTGAAACTCTTGGTCTTGAAGATGATAGCGCGCAATCTGTTGAGAATATTATATTGAATACTCCTGATAATCCATTGTTTCCCGGACATGCGCTTCAAAAAGCAATGATTAAATCTGGTTTTGATTCAAAAAGTTCGAGTTTATTTATTAATGGATTGAACGAAATCATTTCAAGTAAAAAATTTGATGCTGATAAATTAGAAAACACATTAGGTAATTATACATTCGATAAAATTAAGGAAGGCGGGTATGAGGAGATAATTTCTACTTTGTCACAATACGTGGTAGAAAAGTCAGCTATTGAACCAGAAAACAACAATATCCGAAGCGTTGCTTTACGGCTGCTGGAAGAAATTACTAAAGATGGGTATTATTCTGAAAATAGACCCATACTTCTTAAAAGTTCAATAGATTTAGCAATGGTTTATACAAATAAACCGGAAGAAAATAACAAAGCTATTAGTAGATTCCTTAAAAATACAGGACAAAGATTTGGTTTAAAAACTGAAGATTCGAGATTTAATGGCGATGAGTTGGTTGATAGAGTTTTTTCTTTAGCTGTTGAAGTTGAAGAAGACTCAAATAAAGAAAGAACAGATAGAAGGTGGAAAATTGCAGATGATTGTTTAGTAGTTTTTAATTCACCGGACGCAGAAATTTTTTTGAGGAATGTCCAAACAGGAATAATTTCAAAAAAAGCTAATAATTTTTTTTCAAGATTTCACACGAGAATAGATAGTTTAGATTATGAAATCGTTGGTAGCGCAGAGGTTAAATTGCAGAAAAAACGACCAGCATCATCAAGTCCAACTGGATATGAGTTTACATATTCAGGTTCAGATAATCATAATATAGTAATAGAACAACGACTAAACAAGATTGTTAAAGAGTTACCAAAGCCGGGAACAGAAATATCAGGAAATACTTTGTTAGGTTTATACGAGGATATCTACAGCATAAATGAAGGACCACAAAATGGTGACAATTATTACCGTCTTAAAGAAGATATAAAAAATTTCCGAGAAGAGTATAGCGAAAGCTTTGATGGAAGATTGGGCCACTTGTATCGGGAGATAGCCTCTCATATATTTGGAGGTACAAAAATTGAAGATATACGAATACTAACATCAAAAAATAATCACACAGTTGGCGAAATGGAACGACACTTCTTTCGGATTGTAAGTGCAATTGGTAATATAAATAGCGGAGATAATATTGAGAATGAAGGTACTTTTTCTTTTGATAATGTTTTAAAAGATTATACTGAAGAGTGGGTGGAATTATATCCAGATAGGAAGGCCGAAGCTGAGAAATTCCCAAAAACATTAGATGAATTTAGAGAGAGATATGAAGAAGCTTTAGAAAAATCGAGAATTAAAATTCTTGAGAAAACAAAACCAGAAATAAAATATGCAAATCTTAATTTTAATTATCCTCAAGAGGTTACTTTTGAAAATGATAATGTTGAGGCAAAAATAACACCCAAGAAAGAAGAGAATACAGATACTCAGCAGGTCAACCTATCAGTTCAACCCGTTGCTTCCGCGCCGGCGCTACAAAACACAGCTCCAACTTTAACACAAGAATCATTTGATTCAAACGCACAAGAGCAAAATAAAGCGGATGATCTTGGAGCTTGGCTGAAAAGTTTAGGTGAAGATGCCTCAATGGCTTCTACACTAGAACCGTTTTCCAAAGAAGAGAATGGAAAAAAACATGGTCAAGAACTTATTGATGAATATAACGATCTTGAAAAAGCAGAATCGGACCAGAGAAAAATACAAAATGATTTACTTTTTGCTGCAGGAATCAAACCAGATGAACCTGGTAGGAAGGTTTCTGAGGGAGATATGGAACAAACATTAAAAATATTTGAAGATGTAGAAGTTGATAAAAGATATATTCAAGCAAAACAAAAAGCGGAGGAGTATAGGATAGAATCAAAAATAGTTGGAAAATTAGCAACAAAGATGGAAGAGCAATTAATTCTCAGAATCTTAGGTTTAACGAAAGAACAATATAATTCAGTGGTACATCGATATACTGGAATATTTACATCAGAAAGAAACAAAGTGGATTTAGCTTATCTCGAAGATTTAGCACATGATCTTTTTGTTTCACAACAATCGGGACACAATAAAACATTAGTTTCAAAATTTAATAACGAATTAACACTCTTTTTGGAAAAAGCCAGAGAAATGGAAGAAGAAGGAATCAATCCTCAATCAAAAAATTTAGATGATTTTTTTCAGGATCACCATGATTTGTTGCAAAATATATCAGTAGATTCTCAAGGCAATGTCACTTTTCCCGAGACTTCTCCACCAAAAAGAATAAGAAAGGTTGCGGGTAAATAATTCTTAAGACCTGCGTAAAGTATCTACATAAAATATCTGTTGACATTGTCACTACATTGTTATAAAATTTTCTTGGTATGAAAGATTTGCGGTTTAATAAGGAAAAAGATCGCTTATTAAAAGTAAATAGAAAAATTAGCTTTAGGGATATTATTAAGAATATCAATGAAGGTGACAGAGTAGAAATTATCGATCATCCGAATAAGAATCAATATCCAAACCAAAAATTCTATTCATCGGCTCTTCAAGTAGTCCTCCCTGGCTTTGAAGAGCGTGAGACATGATCATGAATGTCACTCGATAGCCGTATGAAGCAACTAAATATTTCATACGTTTTATAAAAACTTTTTGACGAATCGTTTTGACATCGGAGAAAAAATCAAGCGAAGCCTCAACCACTTCGTCATAATCTTCTTTTGCTAAATTATTTTGAGCATATTCGACCACTTCGCGTCGGGTCTCGTCAATTCTACTCAGTCCTTTTCTATTGTCAATTTCAATAAAACTCCCGTCCGGTTGTCTGACCATTCTCTTTTCGTAATAACGGGAATTATGAATAAGGAGCATCCCCTCCTCTTCTTTCATGAGAGTCAAAAATTCAACCGCCTCAATCAGTTCATCTTTAGAGAATTTTTTGCTTGGATCTTTCCTCCTCTCAACAAATCTTTCTAATACCTGTAGATGTTTATTCTCTTCTTCGTGACGGGTCATTATCTCATTTACATATTTGTTTTTTCTCGCAATCTTTATGATATTTGGAGCAATGTTTGTAGCGAATGCAACACCGGCTTTATTTTTCAAAGTCTGAAAAGGTTTGTCAATAATTTTAAATTTAAAGTGAAATTCCGGTTTTATTCCCGGGGATTTTCTTTCATGTTTTTTTCCGGTTAACACTTCCATTCCTCCATCAACGGCTTTTTTGCTACCTAACCAATTATCAACAGCAAATTCTGCTCCTGATCTCATTCCGCCAGCAGATAATAATCCTGAGACAGCCACATTTGTTGCTGCCAACATCATTGGAGCTTCGGAACCACTTAAACCAGCTCTTTGAAGTAGATAATTAAGCCCTACCGAAGTCAACATATAACTACCGTAAGTGTAAAAAAGCTTGCGTTTGTTATTCCAAAATTTTTTACCTACCTCTTTTTTTATCAGCTTCATTTGCCCCTTATATTCTTTCATTTCTTTTTTATATTCTTGCTTATATCTTTTTCTCTCGACTGAAAATGCCTTACCCCTTTGTTTTGGTTTTTCTAAACCCATTTCTTTTTTTCTAGCCCGGACTTCTTTTACATATGCTCCACCTTCTTTAATACCAAAATATCCTCCCATAAAGACAAATGCGCCAATTCCACGATTAACCGGATCTTCCATAAAATAGTTGACTGCATGTCCATAACCTGCCATCCCTAACCCTCCACCTACTATCGCCGTCACCTCTGTTCCCACGCTTGGTCGCGCCAACCACGGACTTTTACCTTCTGAATAAAATAATTTATCTTGAGCTTTAATTTTCAAACGAGTTAATGCCTTTGCTGGAGTAGTGTTTTTTGCCAACTCAATAAATTGTTTAAAACGAAGAGTCCGACTAGAAGTTCTTTCTAACCTATCATAAATTTGTTGATCTTTGATATCTCGCCCTTCTATCAACAATTTCATCGTAGCATTCTCATCAGCTGTTTGTGATTCAAGTTGAGTTAATTTTGCAAGATCTTCGGCCTTTTTTTCACCCGCTGTTTTTTTTAAAACACCCCCAAATATTTCACCAATTCCAAATCCATCAACATGACGATTATTGACGAGTAATCTTGTTATTTCTCCACGATTTCGGCTGATCACCGAAAAGATATCTTTTCTATAATCTTTTCCATTTTCCCGTTTGATTTCTTTTAATTCTTTCAAAATATTTTTGTTCAATAACCCTGCTTTGGCATTTTCTTTGAAAAGATCAATTAACTCTGGGTAAAACTCGTCTAAATTATTATTTATAAAGTTAGTCAGAAGATCGTTACCTACTCTTTGCAATCCCGGAATAATATCCTTAACCCGTTGCAAAACTTCCGTCTGTGAAAGAATCCCCACCCCAAGTTCTTGCCGCATACCATACAGCATTCCGAGCACCATTTGATTCTCCGTATTCGGTTTTCCCGCCTCATTTTCATAATATTCTTCAAATGTATCAAAAAATTCTGATTCAACAGTAAATCCACCCTCGGGGTGGACTTTTAAAATTCCTTTGTTAACTAACGACTTTTCTGATCTATGTTGCGCACCGTCTTTTTTATGAAGTGCATTTGATAAGTCTTCTTTAACCGTTTGAATTTCTAATCCAACGTCCATCTTCTCACCCCAGAATCGTTTACCTAAAAAGCTATGTTC
>CABIKN020000055.1 GCA_902200405.1 Candidatus Roizmanbacteria bacterium
GTTTTAAGAAGAAAACAAAGACAGATAACTGGTACAGAAAGTAGGGTTCATTTCACTCCTAAAAAAAAATTCATAGATCTTTGTCTGTCTATGAAAAGACTTATCAAGAACAAATCGGCTTTTGGCCCGGACCAAATCGTTCTTAATTACTATGTCTATCAAAATAAATTTAAATTACTGGACGAAAAATATAATTTTATGATGAGTACGGCAAAGGAAGGATTTTATATAAAAAAAGGTGTCTTCTATAAAAAGAATCGAGAAAAAATTGTCATCGTTCATAATGCCGGGGCGATGGACTTTTTTCGTCCGGTTGAAGATTTCGGCTACGGCAAAAAATATAATAAACTAAAACACTTTATTTACCACGCCAAGAGAACTCAATATGAAATCCTCGGCTGGTATAAGAAAAATTTCAAAGACTAAACTTTATATACTTCAACTCCTTCGTGAACTATTTGATCTACTCTTACTCCAACACTTTGACCTTTTGCCGCTTTTTCTAATTGCTTGTGTTCTTCTTGAATTGAGGAAACGGCTTGTTGAAATATTTCTTCTCCACTTCCATGTTTGATAAACTTTAAAGTGTCACCAACAGAAAAGGGGGATTTTACTTCAATGATCGCTACACCTAAATGATTATAATAGTGGGAAATTTTACCCACTTTTTTATCAGCCATAATCATCACCTCCTTTATCTATTTAAGATATTACTAATTAAAAAGGATTTTTCCAAGTGATATTTTGTTTATACTTCATTATAAAGCCGTAGATTGTCGAATACTCTACGTTTTACTTTGGAACTTATACTGTTTACCGAGTTAACAAAAGGATCGGTGGTACCTTTAATAATTGGTCTTAGAGTAAAATGATTCCATATCGACAAAATAATAGCTGTAGTTATTAATCCTGAAGAAAAATATTTACCCTGATTTCCCATTAAAATATTTAATACTTGTATAGATAAGCCGTTTATTCCAGCTAATAAGCCTAAATGGTAAAAATGCATGAAAAAGGCAGTAAAATTTTCCGCCTTTTTTGTAAGAAGGTATAGGATTGAAGCCGGTATACTATTACTGAAGCCTTTATCATGAAGAGCTCTTGATTCTAAAGGAATATTTAATAGACTTGTTATCCCAACTAGTCCTATTGCAATAGAATTGACTATATTTGCTGGTATGTTTTTCAATATTTCATGGGTAATATATGTCGAACCTGCTATTAGTGGCGGTATGGTGAGTGATATTCCAAGTAAAGCAGTGCTTACGGCCATCCCACCCTCTGATACATTGGTTTTCGCCTCACGATACTCTTTAATTGATTTCTTCAAAAAATTCTTAGGGTGACGGATTGCATACCTTGTTAGAACGCTTACTTTATGAATTCTGCTGTGATGATTTCTTTGCGGTCGTTCAATCATTTAGAATGTTGATTATACAATAAACCTTTAGATTGTCCAACCAACAAAAAAGCCCCGCTTTCGCAGGGCTCTTCTTTATAAACTTTATAGACTTTATAACTTTATGAACTTAATATCCCATTCCGCCCATTCCCGGCATTCCACCACCACCAGGCGCAGCTGGAGGATTCTTTTCCGGAAGATCCGCAATCAATGCTTCGGTTGTTAACACCATTGTGGCTACAGAAACAGCATTTTCTACAGCTGTTCTGACCACTTTTAATGGGTCAATGATTCCAGCTTTGATCATATCGATCGTTTCAGCAGTGGCTGTTGACTCGGTTTTCAAAATATCAAAACCTTGTCCCTTAGCACTGGCCGCCCGGGCTTTGGCAATTAATTCACCAGGGTTTAGTCCACCATTTTCCATTAATTTTGTGAATGGTGATTCAATGGCACTTTTAACAAGTTCAAAACCAATTATCTCATCACGACTGGCACCTGATTTTTCCAGATCTTTTGAATTCATTTTTTGACTGATATCAAGAAGAGCAACGGCTCCTCCCGGAACAATTCCCTCTTCAAGAGCGGCTTTAGTTGCGGCAACTGCGTCGATGACTCTTTCCTTTTTATCCTTTAACTCTACTTCTGTGGCAGCTCCAACATTGATGACGGCAACTCCACCGGAAAGCTTAGCTAATCTTTCCTGAAATTTTTCCCGGTCAAAATCAGAGGTTGATTCTTTTAATTCTCTTCTAATTTTTTCAACTCTTCCTGCTATTAATTTTTTATCACCTTTGCCACCGATGATCGAAGTATTTTCTTTATCTGACTTTACTTTTTCAGCTCGACCACAGTCGGCTACTTCAATATTTTCTAATTTTTTGCCTAGATCTTCAGAAATAACGGTGCCACCGGTTAAAATAGCAATGTCTTCCAACATCTCTTTTCGTCTGTCTCCAAATCCTGGGGCTTTAACGACTAGAGCATTGAATGTTCCTCGAAGTTTGTTGACAACCAATGTTGCTAAGGCTTCGCCTTCAATCTCTTCGGCAATGATTACTAAATTCTTGGAAACTTTTACAAATTTTTCCAAAAATGGTAATAGATCAGAAACTGCAGTGATTTTTTTATCCGTAATTAATATATAAGCGTCCTCAATTTCAGCAACCATTTTGTCTGAGTCGGTCGCAAAATAAGGAGAGGCAAATCCTCGGTCAAATTGCATGCCTTCTTTATGATCAAAAGTTGTCTCTAAGCTTTTTCCTTCTTCAACGGTAACCACTCCATCTTTGCCACCAACTTTTTTCAAAGCTTCGGCAATAAGATTTCCCAGTTCAGCGTCCCCTGCAGAAATGGTTGCCACATTAGCGGCATCTTTTAACGTAATGGTCTTGGCCATTTTTTTAAGTTCGGAAACAACGTAGGCAGATCCTTTCATCAGTCCTGTTCTCATCACCATTGGATTTGATCCGGCCGTGATCATCTTTATTCCTTGAGAAACTATCGTGCTGGCCAAAATTGTGGCCGTTGTTGTCCCGTCTCCTGCAATATCAGCCGTTTTTGAAGCCGCTTCTTTGACGAGTTGGGCTCCCATATTTTCAAAGGCATCTTCCAATTCAATTTCTTTTGCAACCGAGACTCCATCGTGGATAATACTTGGTCCACCCCATTTGCGTTCTAAACCAACGTTTCGTCCTTTTGGACCTAAAGTTGTTGCAACTGCCTTACATAACTTATCAACACCATCAAGAAGTTTTTTTCGAGCCTCTGCTCCGTAAATTATTTGTTTTGCCATATTTATTTTTTTAATTTTTAATATTATTCAACAATTGCCATGACGTCTTTCTGTTCAAGTAATAACCATTCGACATTACCAACCTTGACTTCATTGCCACCCCATTTTTTATATAGAACTTTCTGACCGACTTTAACTACCATCTTTCCACTCTTCTTTTCTTCTCCACCACAACAATCACCGCCACAGGAATCACCACCACAACAATCGCTTCCTGGTCCAACCGCCATCACTTCTCCCACTTGGGATTTCTTTTCAACAGAATCAGGAAGGACGATACCTGAAGCAGTCTTTGACTCACTTTCGACTGGTTTAATTAATACGTAATCAAAAAGAGGTTTAATGTTACCTTGTGTTTTTGACATAGGAAAAAAATTGGAATTTGTAATTAACTTATAATTTTTATATGATGAAATATACCCAAAAAAAATTCCGTTGTCAAGGGGAAATTATCAAATGATCATTTAGTCTGCTAATAATATGGATGAATCCAATAGCTTGTCAGAAGTAGAAAAATTAAAATCTCTTTTGCAGTCGGCCGATCTGCCTGCTAATCTGCATGACAAGGCAGCCGAGCAGATCGAACGAATTTACCTGACCTTAAAACACGGTGGTAATCTTGCCCAACTAGACATCACAGCAAAGTACATTGACTGGATCGTGAATATCCCTTGGAATAAAAAAACCGATGATATCTTAGATATTGCTCATGCTAAACAGGTTTTAGAACTAAACCACTTTGGTCTGGAAAAAATAAAACAAAGAGTTATAGAATTTATTTCCGTTTTAATTTTGCAAAAGAAAGGTGCAAATCCTGAACTTAGAAGAGCTCCAAATATTTTTTTCGTTGGACTAGCCGGAACCGGAAAAACCACTTTTGCCAAATCGGTCGCTGAAGCATTGGGTCGAAAATTTATAAGGATTCCTTTTGGAGGCTTATCCTCTGCTCTCGACCTTCGTGGTCAGTCTAAAACTTCTCCGGAAGCTGAACCGGGAATGATCATCCGAGCTTTAAGAAGGGCTGGAGCTATTAATCCGGTAATCTTACTTGATGAACTGGACAGGATCACACCGGAATCCAGAGCCGCTATCATGGGTGTATTAATTGAACTTTTGGATCCGGGTCAAAATAATAACTTTACTGATTATTTTATTGATTATCCTATTGATTTGTCGAATGTATTATTTATTGCTACAGCCAATAACACCAATAATATTTCAACCGCGGTTATGGACCGCCTCGAGGTAATTCAAATGCCTTCATATACCGATGAAGAAAAGATCGCCATCGCTAAAAATTATGTCTTTCCTCGCTATATAAAAGAGGTTGGCTTATTACCGGAAAATATAAAAATTGATGATTCTGTCTGGATGAAGATCACCAGACCTCTTGGATTTGATTCGGGCATAAGAAGTTTAGAGCGGACAATCGAAGGCATCGCCCGCAAAGTTGCCTACAAAATCGTCAAGGGCGAAGGAACCAGTTTTGTAATAAATGATAGTAATGTGAGAGAGTATCTTTAAGTGTAACGGTCTGCAACTTTTGAAGCACCATACGAATAAGGTTTTATCTTCACCTCATACCCACTCCCTCTTATCATTCCACTTATCTCATTGATCATACTTCTAGTGTCTCCATTTGGACCGATGTCAACGTGGATTTGAATATCATAACGAGAAATTCCATTGGTTTTAAATAAAACAACGAAGTCTTCTGAAGTTTGAAGTGACATGGTCGCTTCACGGTAGATCCTTTCTTTTAAACCCATCTTTTTGTTATTGATCTCTCTTTTCCAAAAATATATTCCACCCGAACCAATTCTATGAATGACTAACGCCGAAACAAAATCATATCCGCCTTTTTCCGTTTTTTGAGAATCGGTACCGACGATTATTTCATATTTGGCTTTTTTGTCTTCAGCCATGTAAGAAGAAACAATTTTTTGTAACCTTTCTAAATCAACTTCTCCATGTGTTGGGCTTTGAAACATAAATTTAGCGCGAATATACAACTTATTACGAACCTATTTTATCAAGAATTCATAAACCA
>CABIKN020000056.1 GCA_902200405.1 Candidatus Roizmanbacteria bacterium
TTCGGTAAAGTCAGTAAAAACAACTCTTCCTAATTGGCTCGACTCTTCATCTGATAATTTTTTAATCAGGTTGACTCTCGATCCTAAAAATGACAGGATATTGTCAATTCCGCCTTTAAATTTTTTTACAATTGACCGCTTTAAATTTAATCCCCACTTTTTAAGCAGAGGTAATAATTTTTTGTGGTTAATTATTACTCCTTGTTTTTTAAGCTCTGGGATTAGTCTCCTGTATCCGTAGGCGGGATTATCCTCAATAACCTTAATGACTTTTTGTTTCAGGTCATCTTCCTCCAATTCTTTTTTCCTAATTGTTAAAGTGCGGGAGCGTATATGGTAATAGTAACTTGATTTTAAAACCTCCAAAACCCTACAACAGAAATTTAGACCGTACTCTCTTTTAAACTTTAAAATGAGCCTAAATTTATCAGATATTGTTAACCCACACTCCCCAAGAATTTTTTTAAAAGTTCTATCTCAATTTCTTTCTTACCGATCATCCGTGTCAAATCTTCAATCTTCTTTTGTGATTCATCAGATTTCCTTTCTTCAAATATTCCAGGACCTTTTTCCTCGAATTGTTTTTTCCATCTGGGAAACAATGTTGGGTGAAACCCATAAAGTCGGGCAACCTCTCCAACCGCTTTTCCTTTAATTACTTCCATTACCGCCTGAAATTTAACTACCGAGGAATACCCCTTCCTCGTGGGTTTTTTGGTTATGTTATCCATATATTTATTCTATCGAAGAATCGTCCTGAAGAAGATCAAAATCTAGACTAGGTAGTGGTACAGTTTTTTGGGTTCATATCCGAGCAAAGATGACACCGGCATTGATAACTGGTTTATTTTTGATCACTTTCCAGATTTTTTCTTTAATTTTTTTTTCAAAATTATCAAAAATAAACCATTCAAAAAAAAGAACTTCCATGCCTAGAGGAACGACCCGAAAAGTATTTTTATCTTTATTAAAAACGTCAGTAATATCTTCCTGAAAAATAGTATCTCCACCGTCTATAAAAAGAATTTGATCATATTTATTTTTACTTAAAAACTTTCCGGCATCAAAAAATCTTTTATTAACGATATGATATTTTTTTATTCCCTTAAATAAAATTACTTTCTCTTTGAGTAACTTTGTCTTTTGAAAATTATTCAGACCATAGTCAATAACTACAACATCAATGTTTTTAAGATCGACATTCTTTTTTAGTGATTTGATCCAATGATTGGTTAGAAAATCTCCACTCTTTTCATTTGAGCAAGTAATAATGACGTTTTTCAACATGTTATTCAAAATAATATTTTTTCTAATTTTCCAGGAAATTTTCCGTCAAAAAAAATATTGACGGTCTTTTCGGTTTGAGGAGTTATGTCAGTGAAATAAAAATGACGGGTCGGGTTTTTTGAATTTCCTAAAACATTTTTTTCTTTCAATAAATTAATTAACTGTTTTGTAGTTGGTATTGCCGGATCAATAATTTTTACGTCTTGTCCAACCACATCTTGAATGATATTTTTCAATATTGGGTAGTGAGTACAACCTAGTATTAAGGTATCAATTTTTTTATCTTGGAAATATTGTAAATATTCTTGAACAATTATTTTTGTTGCTGGGTGAGAAATAAAGCCTTCTTCTGCCAGCGGGACGAGTAGGGGGCATGATTGAGAAAAAACCACTGTTTTTCCATCAAGTTTTTTTATTTCCAGCTCATAACTATTGCTATTTATAGTTGCCCTTGTCCCGATGATGCCGATATTTTTTGTTTTCAAATTATTCACAACTTTATTAACAGTTGGTTTAATAACTCCAATGACTGGAACAGAAGAAAGTTTTTGTAATTCCGGTAAGCAAGTGGCCGAAATGGTATTACAGGCAACAACGATGGCTTTAACATTTTTACCAATAAGAAATCTTACTAATTCAAAAGCAAACTTTGTTATTGTCTCCCTATTTCTGACGCCGTAAGGAACGCGGGCCGTGTCTCCCAAATAAATAATATTTTCATTAGGTAAGGATCTGATTATTTCTTTGGCAACAGTAAGTCCACCAATTCCCGAATCACAGAT
Source organism: Candidatus Roizmanbacteria bacterium (assembly GCA_902200405.1). Classification (GTDB taxonomy): domain Bacteria; phylum Patescibacteriota; class Microgenomatia; order UBA1406; family GWC2-37-13; genus GWC2-37-13. Next base: position 2,070 of record CABIKN020000056.1, read on the forward strand.
TCCTATGGGGAGATCATTCATAGTTGTTTTTCTACCTCAGTTAATAGTTTATTAATTCCATAATCAGTGGTCACGGAAATATATTGTGGAGAATTGAGAGCGTAAGCTTTATTAATTTTTTTTAATAACTCCTCTGCATTTCCTTTGAATGCATCGATCTTATTAAATACATAAATTATTTTTTTAGAATGAACCTCAAGTTCCCTTAAAATTATATTAACGATAGCAATTTTTTGATCCATTTCCGGGTCTTTAATATCGATGACGTGCAGAATAATATCAGCATTGATTGATTCAAGTAGTGTTGACTTGAATGATTCAATAAGGGATGGTGGGAGATCTTTAATAAAACCAATTGTGTCAGAGATTGTCACTTCTTTTTTTAAACTGGGGAGGTAAAGTTTTCCGGTGACACTATCTAAAGTGACAAACAGAGCATTATCAACGACTTTATCTCTTTTGGTTAAATAATTGAATAAAGAAGTTTTCCCGGCGTTGGTATAGCCGACGATAGAAATACTTTGAATATTATTAAATTTTCTTCTCTCGATCTGCAGTTGGTGTTGTAGAGATAATTTATTTAATTCCTCTTTTTTGAGTCGTATTTGAGTTCGAAAATGGCGCTTCATTATCTCAATGTTGGTTTCACCCTGTCCTTTTGTGTTAGTGCCGCCGCCTCCCTGACGGGAAAAATAATCCTCACCTAAGTTGTAAATTCTCGGTCCCATGTGATGCATGCGGGCCAGTTCGATCTGCAGTTTTGCCTCAGCTGTATGGGCGTGTTTATCAAAAATATTTAAGATCAGGTCAAACCGGTCCCAGACTTGAATATCCGGCCGATCATTCCATATATATTGGGTAAGGTTAAATAAAACGCTTGGATTAACGATGGCGTTGACAACAACAATATCGATTTTTTGTTTATTGACAATGCCAACTAATTCTTCTACTTTTCCACGACCAATAAAAGTAGCTTTATCAGGACGTGTCCGATGTTGGATTACGTCAACCACATCAATTCCGTGATATGTAGAGACCAAAGATTTTATCTCTTCAAGATTTCGCTTAGCTTCCTCAATCTTTTGATAAGGATTAACTACATCGACGATGACAACCCTTTTTAGCTTTGACATTTATAGCAAATTATACTCTAAATAATATTTTTGCCGCAAATAACAAACATTTTTTGATAAAATGGAAAGATACCAGAGGTACCCAAGTGGCCAACGGGGGCAGACTGTAAATCTGCTGGGTTTTCCCTTCGAAGGTTCGAATCCTTCCCTCTGGACACATTAGAACGATACTCGGGAATAAGCAAGACATCATATGGCTTTTGGTAAGTCCAGACAAGCTTTCCTTCTTTTAGCTTGAGGTTCCAACCGACTTTTTGCACCGCTTTTCTTTTTTCATCCAACAACTTTGATTCAATCATTTTTCGTGCGTAATAGGCTGTATCAAAAAAATCTACTGCAAGTTCCAACCAATTACGCTGATTATGAACAGCGTTATCTATCTTCTCTTGAATGGCGTTTTGTTCATTAATAATCTTGTCTTTTTTCTCTTGAAATTCTTCAGCTGTTATTTCTTCTTTGGCTCTCATCTTAAAATATCCATCCAGTTCATCTTGCTTTTTTTGATAACTTGTCTGTAGATTTATTGAGATAAGCTTTCTTTGTTTTGCTTCACTTTCATATTTTGCTTGAAGTAATTCAACCCCTAATTTCCAAGTTTCCTCATCTATCCTGACTGCTTCCAACTTTTCTACTATTTCCGCTTCCAAGTCCTCAAGGGTAGTTCCTTTTTCAAGACAATGACCACATCGTCTACTTGAACGAGCATAGGTATACTCTGCATCCCTATCAGTTTTTTTGTAATGCTTAGTTTTGGTTTCAAAGACAATAGAAGCTCCACATTCACAACCGCATTTTAACAGAGTAGCATAGGCCCAACTATTCTTTTGTTTTTTAGGCTTGGCTCGGTTATGTAAAACATCTTGAACCATATCAAAAAGTGATTTTGAAATTAAGACTTCGTAATTTCCTTTATGTAATTCACCCCCGTGACGATACCAACCATAATAAGTAGGATTTGATAAGATTTTTTGAAGGTGGGATTTACCTATCGGTTTTCCTTTCTTTGTTTTTAATCCCCATTTATTTATTAGCTCTGCCATTGTGCCAAGTGAATATTTGCCGGTTGAATATTCTTCAAATATTTTTATAACTATTGGTGCTTCATTAGAATCAATAATAATATTGGGATTACCATTTACTTTTTCGTTGCTATATCCTAAGGGAGCCCAACCACAGTATTCACCCCTTAAATATTTCTGTCGGTTTCCTCTTTTGATATTGTCACTTAAATCGTCAGAATATTTTGTTGACATTCCAAATTCCAAACTCATAAAAAATTTATCGTCTCCGGTATTTCTATATTGTTTATGGGGAGTATCAACTTGTTTGATGATTCCGTCCGTAATAAGTTGTAAAAAATTTCCTCCGTCTTTATGATTCCTGGCTACTCGGTTAATCTGCCAAACTAAAACAGCATTTGCTTCTCCGGCTTCAATCTTTTTAATCATTTCGTTAAAAATTTCTCTTCCAGGCTTACGAGCAGATTTGCTTTCTGTAAGTATATTAACAATATGGAGATTACATTTTGAAGCATATTCTTTAAGCTCTCTTAACTGTGCATCAATAGAAAGGATTTGTCTCTTTTCATCTTCTTCTGATTTCCTACAATAAATAAAATGCCTTAGCTTTTCCATATTAAAATGCCCCCGCTGGTGCACTCAGACCGGTTAGGATCTGTCCAACGAGGGCATTAAAAATCCCAACCGAATTTCTGAGTGCAATTTAATTATCTATCTTATTTTAAATAAAATCAACTATCTTTGCCTTTGTTTATGAGTATCATTGATACTTATATTGATTCTTTCTTTTTTTGCGAAATTTTAACAGATAAGTAAAATATCCTGCAAAGTTTTGAATATTTTGTTGACCTGTTAATTGAATTCTAAATAAATATTTAAGAGTCCGATTTAATGCTCTTGGCGTCCAATTCTGTGCAATAAAAAGCCAATGACCAGACTTACTATTAAATTCTTTGAACAATTCTTCTAAAAGAAATGCTATTTCAATTGGTGAAGTCCTGTAATTAGATTTATTTAACTTTGTGATAATTACTTGTTTACTATGTGTTAACTCAAAAATAACTGTTTGTTTACTACTATCATTAGTCATTCCATTAGCATTAGCATTAGCATTTATATTTTTATCTTTATTTATCGGATGAGATTCTGCGACAGCTTCACAGGCAAGGAGCTGATTCCAAGCGTCAAAGTTTGGATTGTTAGGGTCGTATTCTGCTAAAGGATATTTAGTCATTATTATTTTAATTACCTGTTCAAGTGATAAGGTTTCTCTTATTTCTTCTTCTCTTGATCTATAGTTTTTAATATTCATATTTTTCAAAGTAATTTAGTAAGAAAAAATTCTGCTCTTTAGTCTTGATAAAATTTCGTGATACTCTCTAAGGTTTGCTTGTAAATTACCGAAGAAAAATTGATTAGATAATTTTTGACATTCAATTTTATTTGTAAAAATGAACCAACAAACTTTTCCTTCTCTTTCTATTCTTTCTAACCCTTGTTCTTTAAGAATTAAAGCACCTGCCTCTGCCAAATCCTTAGTTTTATAGATATTTTCCATATTTTTATTTCAAATATTCCTTAATAAAAGCTTTAAAAGCCCAAAATAAATCCTCAATTTTGTTATAAGTTCCAGCATTTTGGGAACCATCAAGATAGATAACTCTGATAGTGATAATAAAATCATTTTTTAGGTAAGGTTTAGCTTTGCTCTTAATGAAAAATTGTGTCTTTCTGATCGAAGGGTACATAAAGACCTTCTTTCCGTTTTTATTCAAAATCAGTCTAACTTTAAGCTTGTTGTAGGTCGTGATTGTTTTTTTCATTTTCATATCTCAATTTAAATTTAATAATGGTTTCCATATAACCGGTCAAATTTTCAGCAATAATTAATAATTCTTTATCCGTTAATGATTGCTTGTATTTTGGCTTAAATACTTTGCGGATTTTCGCTTTCAAATCTGTTGTTAACCATTGACCTATATCCTTCATAGAAAAAGAATATAAAAGGAGATATTGATTTTTATTGAGTCAATAAAAACATCAATACTATTTCTTCAAGAAGTTAAAAAAATATGGGTCAATTTCTACGTAGTTTGTTGAAAATTTTAAAAAGTCTTTTAGTCCTGTTTTAAGTTCTATTCTTTGATTTATAGCTTTACACATATTATAAAAATTATTTTTATATTTATTACTTAATTCTGTATATTCACCTGCCCAAATATCTATACTGACTTTTTTCTTTTGTTTAAAAATCTTCTCTAACAAAGAAATTCTACCCTTACCGTCATTAAACTTAATTGAAATATCATTAATAAATAGTTCATTATTTTTGAATAAAATTCTTTTTATATCATTTCTGGTAATTATTATTTCTTTTGTATTTTGATATGTAAATTTAAGATATTCTTTAAGTTCTTTTAAATTTATATAATCATCGGAATTACAATCTATGAAAAAAACACCACTAACATCGGTTGTTGGAATATTTGAAAGTAGATACTTTTCAAATAAGGCAGAAATTATAGTTTCGTTTTCATCAGTTCTCTTTATTTGAACAATACTATATTCTTTCAGATCGCATTTAAATTCAATATCCTTTAAAATATTTTCAAGTAAAACTATCTTTTCTTTAGGAAATATTTGAAGAAACATTTTAATATTCTTTTTATTTTGCATATTCATATAACTAATATTTTATCATTTTAGCTTGTTATTATCCTATATTTTTTGCATAAGTATGGAGATGGGTATACATATTAACAACAAGATAAAATACCCCCACCCTTGCTGTCCAGCCCCCCCGTATGTTTTTAGTCTACCCACCCATAATAGAAATAGTTATTTTTTATAATGCAGTATAAAGAAGATTGCCTACCTACAAAACAGGAAATTAAAAAGGAAGAAGGTCTGAAGATTTAATATTAAGAGCTTTGACGAGCTTAAATATAGTGTAGGCAGAAGGCATATAGCGACCAACTTCTATGTGTCCAACATATGTTCTATAAAGTCCAGATTTATAAGCTAATTCCTCCTGAGAAATACCTTTCTTTTCACGAAGTCTTCTTAGATTTTTCCCGATTATTCCTGATAGAGTAGTTTTGCTTATCATAGATAAATTGTTGTATAATCAGCAGTAAATAGAAACGCAGTATACATAGCACTTAGTATTGGAAAGGTTGATGTTAAGGTCTCTATTAAATACTATGCCCAAAGAAAGAAAAAGCAACTATATTATTAAAATTCCTAAAAACAGCTTACCGTTTATTTTCTTGATTGTTTTCCTCTTATTTATTACTTTTTGGTATTTAAAAAATCAAACAGCAAGTGTTAAAAATAATTTAGAAAATAAAACAGTTATCGAACCAACTTCAACACTAACGCCAACATTAAATATAGTAAATAACGACTTACAGCCGGCTACAAACAACACAAATAATAGCAATGGGGCAAATACGTTGACCTTAGAGCAAAGGCAAAAATTAGGGCAACAGAAAGCTAAATTAGAAGAAGCCATTAGACAGACGAAAGCAGAAGAGGATAGGTTAAGAAAACAGATAGAAGAAGCAAAAATAGACTGTGAAAGTTATACGGAAACAAAAGATCAATGTTTATCAGATATAAAAGAATTAGAAAATAAACTTAATGAAATGATAAGACAGAACGATATAGCCTCTGTTCCTTTAAGAGAAAAAATATCAGAGATAAACGCTTTGTTAGGTATTTAATGATCAAATACGAAATGAAAATATTGTTTTTTGGAGTAAGGGGCAGACTGCTTTTTTTGAAGATAATGGTTTTATTACCCACTCAAATTGTTTTGAAAAGTAACACTTTCAAACAAACAAATTACAAAAGTACTATAATATCCCCAAATGGAAAAGGTTGATTTTATTTCTTTAATAAAGGACTTATTTCCTGATTTTAAAGATGCAAAAATTACTTCTCAACGAAGAAGTAATAATGGTTTTTCCTTCTTAATTCAAAAGGATGCTCTTTCAAGATGGGCAAAGATACCCACGTCATCTCAATACGAAGAAGATTTAATTGGAATAGAACAAAAGGCTTTAAGCGGAATAAATAATCCCTATTTAATAAAATTATACGATGTTAGAACTCAATACATAAAAGGTCAAAGATATGATGTTTTAATGTTTGACTATATTGATGGGCAGGATTTAAAAAAAATATTAAAAAATGCTGATAAACCTTTTTCAGAAAAAGAAACTATCTCATTAATTAGCAATATAACTGAGGCAATTAAATCAATATGGGATAAGGGTTGGGTTCATCAAGATATTAAACCAAAAAACATAATCTTTGATAAAAATCAAAACAAATTTGTTTTATTAGACTTAGGAATTGCTTATTATGCAAATGAGTTTGCTTATAGTTCCGGAAGACATCCAAGTGAATATGTATCTCCTGAACAATTAAAGGCGCAAATGGGAGAAAGAGTCCAGGTAACTTTTAGCAGTGACCTATTCCAGTTAGGAATAATTGCTTATGAATCGTTAACTTTACAACACCCTTTTAAAGATGACCAAAAAAAATCAAAAATTAATTTTAAAAGAATTATAGAAGGTCAATATAAGCCCATCAGTGATTTTGATAGTCAAGTAAGCAAACAAACTGTACAAATTATTGAGAGATTGCTGAATCCAAATGCTGGCCATCGTTATAGAGATCCAGAAGATTTATTATGTAATCTATCGGGTAAAGAATATAAGAAGCCATTAAATTTTAAAGAAGGTGTATATTTTCAGGTTTGGCCAGGTCCACAAGGTTATAATAATATACTTGATTTTATTAGTAGTAAAAAGCCATCGGGGGTTGTTATCGGAGCAAGTCAAATACCATCAAATGATTTTATAGTTACTGTTAAAGAAAAAGGTTATAAATTAATTATTGACCCTGAAACATTTCTTCTCCAAGAAGGAATCCATCATTCTTGGCACGGTGATTTAGCTAAACAAAACTGGTATATGTCAGATTTAAATCCAAGCCTTTTTGCAAAGCCAAATTATATAAAAACTTTGATAGCTGGAGTTTTCGGTTTAGAAGCATCTCATAATGTTGATTATTTTATTCCTCCTTATTTTAATATCCCAAATTATGATGATGAATGGAGACATATTAATAGGACAATGTTTTTAGAATTCCTCAAATATTCAAGAAGATTATCGGAGAATAAACCTATTTTGTGTGGCATATCTATTTCTGAAAGTATTATAAACACAGAGAAAACCAGAAAAGAAATTGTTGATTTTTATTCTCAATTTTATTATTTCGATGCTTTTTTTCTCAGATTAGATGTAATGAAAAATAATTCCCCAACTTTAATAAAATCAGTTTCCAAGCTTATAGAAGAGTTACAATATCATAAACCTGTTCTTTTGGCAGACGCAGACTTGGTCGCATTTGGGTATATGGCAAAGGGCTTATCTTCTTTATCAACATCTACAGCAGAAAGTAAAAGAAAACATAATCTTGCCTCAAAAAATACTGAAAAAAAGGGTGGTGGTGGTGGAAAAGGTGGACCAAAAGATAAATTCTTCGTCCCAAAGTTACTACAATTTGTAAAAGTCGAAGGAGATTTGAGCGCATTAATTAGGGTTATTGGCGACGATGCGTTATGTGCTTGTGATTTGTGTAAAACTATAAACAAGAATAAAAAAATTGGAAAAGAAACAATAGAAGAATTTGTTACTAATTGGAAAAAAGGTGACAAAAATAATCATTTCTTCTGTTGTCTAAGCGAGTGGAAAGATTATATAAATAGCCATAAGCCTGAGGAGAGATTAGGAAAATATAAAGAATTAATTGATAGGGCAAAGAACATATACAAAAAGAATAAAGAAGATTTAAAATTCGTTCAAATAATTTCTAATGGATGCTTTAAAGACTGGGAAGACGCTTTTTTCTCTACGTAATCATTAAATAATCTTTCAAAAGTTACTGCTGAAAATTCTTTAGAATATGGTTTATCAAATTTTGGTCGATGTATTAATTTAATATTGTTTTTGATTGTATCAACTGTAACAAGGCCTATATTATGTTTCTTAAATAGTGATAAATTTTTTATTACTGGACGTTCGTATTTTTCATAAATAGCTAAAAAGGAATAATTTGAAAACCATTTATATCTATATGCTTGATAAAAACCCCTTTTCCAATCGGATATTTTTGCTTCTATAGAAAATAGATTATCAAGACAGGATTGATAATGATTTTCTACCCAATAATTTTCATCTTTAAAAGATTTACTCAAATAATTATTTTTAATCAAAAAATTAATGATTTTATACTTGATTACTTTTTCATCGTACGGAAGAGTTTTTAGTAAAAATGACATAGTTATTTTTTTCTTTCCTTCGATTACAAGTAACGTTCTTAATATGTCTTTAGAAAGAATAGGCCCAACATTGTCATCTACTCTTTTTTTAAAAACTGACTTGTTAAATCTATAAAAAATTAAATCTGGGATGCCGTATGAAGAAGCAAATTCTTCACGAATGGAGTAATTTTTTAAATCATTAAATTTAGAATATTTATTTATGAAATCTTTTTTCAAAATTGGGATTAATTCAGTTTCATAAACAATTTGTTGAGAAGAACTCATAAATTTATTGTAGACAACTTTTAAACAATTATCAATTGAATGAAAAAATACTAACGATTATACTAATTGTCAGTAATCAAAAAATTATAAGTTTGTTGTTGATAATACGTTCCAACGTATTCAACCAACCTGGACCATGTTTCAAACAAATACCCCTCAAATAACAGTTGACGAAGTTCAAAAAGCAATTAATGAAAAGAAAGATATTATTTTATTGGATGTGAGGACACCTGAAGAATATAGTAGGGGAAAGATAGAAGGAAGCATAAATATTTCAGTTGAAAATATCTCCGATCAGATATCTACCGCTGTTCCTGATAAAAATAAAACAATATATGCGTATTGTTTGAGCGGATCAAGAAGTGAGGTTGCAGTTGCTATGATGAAACAGATCGGTTATGCAAATGTATTCAGTATGACCAGCGGTCTTCTTATGTGGCGTTCAAAAAAGTACCCACTTGTATAAGCACATTTTTTTATATATACCTATAGATATATCCCATCTATTAAAAATTTTTAATATAGTAATACTATGAAAAAGCTACTAGTCTTCGTTGGTATTATCGCAATTTTATTTTCTAGCTCAGCGGTCTATTCATCAAAAAATGAAGGAACCGGGTCACAGGAAGCAGACCAAGATAATGAAGTGATAGAAACGTCCCCATCTCCCACTGGAAGTATGGTTAAAAACGAAAATGAAATAAAAACTCAAAATCAGGGAGAAGATTCACAATTAAAAGTTGAGAATCAAGAAGAAGAAAAACTTGGAGAAAATGAAGATAGTTTGGATAAATCAAAAGATGAATCACCAAGGAGTGATACAGCAAAAGCAAACATGAGTGACGTTGCAAAAAAAGTAGAGGAACTATTAACGACAGAATCTGCTCAAGGAGGGATAGGTGAACAGGTAAAGGAGGTTGCACAAGAACAAAAACAAGCTCAAGAAAGCATAAAAACAGAGTTAGGAAAAATTGATGACAGAAGTAAATTACTAAAATCATTAATAGGACCTAACTATCAAGCATTAAAGAACATGCAAAAGCAAATGGAGCAAAATCAATCACGTATAAAAGAACTTGAGCAATTAATGAACCAACTAACAAATCAAAGTGAGATTACAATGGTTCAAGAAACTATTAAAGCGCTAACATATCAAAATGTATCCTTACAAGATCGTATCGCTCTTGAGGAGCAATCACGAAGCTTGTTAGGATGGTTTTTTAAATTATTCGCCAAATAATTTACAGACCTAAAAGGTGATCGATAACGGGCTTATTAAAACCGATGACGATTTGGTCGTCAATCCATAACTGAGGTACTCCCATTTCTCCTGACCTCTCAACCATTTTTTGTGCTTGTTGTTGATCTTGAGAGACATCTATGTCTTCAAAGGAAACTTTTTTATCTGTCAAATAATCCTTTGCCATGTGGCAGTAGGGACAGGTTGGGGTTGAAAAGACTTTTACTTTTTTCATACTATTTTTTTATAATTTTTAATTAATAAACTTATAACATCTTTTTGTTTTTTTAATCCGTCAATCCAACTTGATAAATATATTTTTCCGTTGTCAGTAATCGTGTAACTATATTTTTTTGGTCCGATTTTGCTTTTCACAGCCATACGCTTTACATATCCTTGTTTATTTAAACGAGATAGACAGCGATACAAGTTTCCTATATTTACTTCACAGATGCATTGTTTTTTCAGATCTTTTTGTAGTTCGTATCCGTAACTTGGTTTTTTTAAAAGCAAGTACAGAATTCCGGGCTCAAAAAAATTTTCTACAACAATCTGTGAACAATTGTTTCTCATGTTTTTATGTAACTATATGTAAGTTTAATATAGAGCATTACTTTTGTCAAGACTATTTCAATTTCTATTTCAATTTCTCATCATCCTTTTTCGTTGTCCTTGACCAGGAGTAGGTCCCTGATCAATATCAGTGAAAACTCTAACACCGATCGCCTTAAAACTATCGTTTTCCCAATTACCGACTGATCGAATATTACTTTCAATTTTCGGCGTACCATATGAGAAGTGAGTATTATCATCAATTATTATTCTTATTTGTTTTGTGTCACTTTTTATTATTATTAAATTTTTTTGCAATTCAATAACTGTTCCTGAAACAGAATTTTGATTATTTCTCATACCAATACCAAACATTCTTCCTTCACGTTGATATAATTTTTTACCAAAATTTTGCTTGCTAGAAAACCAGCCGAAAATAAGTATGAGGGAAAATATTAATGAAAGAATAATAGCGAACGGTTTTTTATATGAAACATCAAATTTACGAAATAGAAAGGTCAGTAATACAAATAGAAAAATAAATGTGACAAGTAGGAGATAGGGGAAAGACTTAACAAATGACAATAGTCCATATCTTCCATAGCCGGCAAATAACAGATCATTGTTATTATTTGCCCAATAAGATATTAATCCTGCAATAAGAACGAGCGAGATCAAAATTAATGTTATGCCACTGTCAATTCCTACTTTTTCAAACAAAATAGATAATCGGGAACGCATTTTTATCTCTCCGTTATTTATTTTTTGCTTTATTTTATCAGCGACTGTTTTTTTCATAACATATTTTTTTAACTTGTAATTTACCTCTGTGTATCAAAACTCCAACATTTCTTATTGGAATACGCAAAATATCACTTATCTCTTCGTATGTTTTTTCTTCATAATAAAAAAGAATCAACGGTTCTTTATATTTTAAATCCAATTGTTCAACGCAATTTTTTAACTGTTTTTTTATCTGTCTATTATCAAGTTCTTCTTCAGTGTTATCTTTTGCCCCTATATCAAACCAGTCCGGCATGGAAATAAATTTTTGTATAAATCCGCTACCGATAAAATTAACACTTTCATTGTGGGCAATTCTATAGATCCAACTTGAAAATTTTAGACTTTTATTAAATGTCGGCAAATTCTTATATGCTTTTAAAAATACATTTTGTAAAACGTCATCAACATCATTTTTTCTATTTGTGATAGTAAAAATATATCTCGCCAATTTTGTTTCATAACGTTTGACCAAATGATAAAACAGCTCTTTTTTTCCAGAGACAACCACTCCAACAAGTTGTTCATCGGTAATAGTTTTATAATTTGGCATATTTGTACCAAGACTCTGACTTTTTTAGCCAGAGTCTTGGTTATACTTAGTCGTTATTTATTTCGGCCCATTCCCATTCCATATCCATTTCCGTTTTGAAGACCTAAACCGAGTTCTGTTCTAATTTTATTAGCTTCATCGGTTTTTCCATCTTCAACCAATTCGTGAATTTTAGCGAAGCGGGCAAAATTATCCTTATTAATAACTTGCGTAACCCGACCTCGTCCATTCATCAAATTTTTCCAGGCATTATAGTCATTTGACTCAAATGCTTTTTCCATAGCAGAATGTCTTTCTTCTGTATAGTTTGGACCTTTTACTGTTGGATCTCCTCGATAGGCGCTAGTAGCTTTTGGCAAAGCAAATAATCCACCTATCACCAATGCTGTTAAACCCAAAGTCAATATTGTTTTATTCATATTTTTTCCTCCTTTCATATAAATTAATACAAAGGAGTAAAGAAAATATTACATAATTACATTAAATATCCAACCCATTTTATTGTCCTTCTCAAGATCATTTATTCGGTTATATATAGTAATAATAGCAGTCAAATCCAAAATGGGTAATTGACATATTTTGTATAATCTAATACCATTGAAGTATTAGTTATTTTTAATAAAATAAAAAAATATTGATATTTTTTAAGAAACAATTCAAGTCAAAAAGTTATATCGAAATCAAACTTAATATTTTTGTTAAAAACGATTCTTGTTCAGATAATACGTTTCCTGTACTATCGGAAACACTCAAATTTTTTGTCAGATCAACAGGGATAACTCCAGCTATTTTTTTGCGCTTCACCTCTTCAATATGGTAGACGATTTGACCATTCTCTATTTGCAGATTTATCTGTACCTTTGAACCTGTTCCTAATTTTTTTTCGGCTTTTAATTTATCTATCACTTCATCTGGTAGAGACTCAAGGGTTTTGTTTCCGTCAGCTGTTGCAATAACAAGTTTTTTAAGTAATGGATCGACAGAAAGGGGTAATTCAATTGAAGCCGATACTCCATTTTTCTTTATCTCAAACTGGGTTTTTTCTGGAGAAAGCTCAACATGGACCTTATCTCCGTTTTCTGTTTCCATTTCAAAGGATTCTTGTTTTTCCTTCAATTCTTTTTTATCAACTTTTTTTATATCAACTTCAATATCACCTTCACCACTTGCCTCAATTTCATCTGTATCTTTAACCTCATCTTCATTTTCAGGTTCTGATTTGTGTATTTCAACAGACTCTATTTGCTCTTGTTTGATCTTGTTTATGGACTTCATTTCTTTTACTTCGTTTGTTTTGCTATTTGTTTCACTTGTTTTATTTGATTCATTTGATTTATCTGAGCTTTCATTTTTATTTTCCTCGGCTTTTTTTTCTTCTTCATGCTTTTTTTCTGTTTCTTTCTTTTCTTCCTCTTTATTTTTGTCTTCTTCACCTAATACTTGACTAGAGGAGCTTTTATATTGAATCATATTTCCATTTTTATCCATGCTCCAATATCCATGTGCATCTGAAATGGGATTAAAAATAACAAGAATAGCTAACAGGCCAACAATCGCAAACCTCTTATCTCTATGAATAGACTTCATAATTATTTTAATAAAAATATTTAATAATTAAATATACACTATTTACATTAAGAGTAGATTAAGAAGTAAAAACTATTTGATTAAGTATGAAAATTTTTTCTTGGTCAAATGGTCAAATAAAAAACAAAAGCCATAGCAGCTGATCGTAAACAAAAAGAGAAACAATAACGAATAATGATTGTTAAAGGTTTTAATGTTAGGAAATGTCTTCACGAGCTTCTCAAGAAATATTATGTGAAATAAATAGACACCAAATGAATATGCTCCTAATATATTTATGAATTGACCTGCCTTTGGGGGTAATTGAAACTTACCGATCAGAAGTGACAAAGATAGAACAAAGATCGTCCCAATAAACAGGTTAGCCCCCGAATAATTAAATCCGTGAGTCTCAGGAAATTTATAATAGGTCATTATAAAAAACGATATAACTGTCAGGAAAAGGAGAAAAATGGTTTTTTTATTTTGTTTATTCAAAGTTGCAAATAGGATTCCAAGTGATGCGTATTTTATTAGCTCTACTATCTGCCCATAGCTTCTTTTTACTTCATTGATCATTGGGTTGAAGAAACGAAAACTGATACCCGAATAATCAAGGGTCAACGCCGCAATGATTATTACAAAATGCAGAGGAGTTCGGAGTTTTTGAGGAAGATACGTAATAAGCCAATAGATCAGTGTAAATAAGATCAATACATCCAAATAGTATAAAGGGGTATTAACTACCTTACCTGTGAGAATCTGAAGAAAAGCATTTTTAATGCTGAATAATTTTGGATTAAATATAAAACCCACTGCTGACCAAAAAATAAGAGGAAGGAATAATCTTTTTATTCTTGCCAAAACAATTGAAAACGATAATTTCATTTGAGAAAAATATTTGTTCATAAAAAAGAAAGAAAGGGTCATAAATATCGGTACTGTGTAGGACCAAAGAGAACCAAACAGATGAGCGTTGCTTGGAGTGATTACTCGGATATGAATATTTACAACTAAAAATATAAGGGCTATTTTTAATAGGTCAAAGAGTATGATCCTTGGGGACTTAATAGTTTTTTTAGAAACCATAGTGGATATTATAGTAAAATACTCAATATGAAGGGCAAGATATTTTTGATTTTAACGTTGATCTTTCTATCGGTTGTTTTTTTTACTCAATTTAAATTGATCAACAAACCGGTTGTGGATAATGATGAGGGGATATATCTAACGTCATTTCTTCTTGTTGATAAAGGATATCCTGCCTATAAAAAAACTTATTTTTCCCAACCTCCCGGGTTTTTGCTAAGTGTCTATCCAGGCTTCGTATTATTTGGAAAAACACTGTCCGCCACGAGATTGACTGTTGGTCTCTGGTCTTTTATTGGGCTTTTGGCAATCCTTTGGATCAGCTTTGAATTAAAGAGTAAATGGACAGGACTGTTGGTAATTAGTTTATTGTTTCTGATTCCGCCTTATTATAATCAAACATTAACATTTCAATCGGATATTTTAATCACAACTTTTTCGTTAATAAGTTTAGCTACTTTAATAAGATTCAGAAAAAATTATTACTTACCTTGGTTTATCATCTCAACAATATTTTTGAACTTAGCTTTTTGGACAAAATTTGATATAACTTTTTTTCCTTCTTTTATCTTGGTCTTATTTTTATTATTTAAAGAGAAGAAAATCTTAACTAAAAATATTATTAATTTATTCCTCATATTTTTTGCAGTTAGTCTTGGATTTTTTGTTATTTTAATTCTTCCATTTGGGATAAAAGAAGTTTTTAACAATTTGATTCTTCTCCGTTTTCAAGCGGCTTCAAGTTCCACAGCCTCATTTTTATTATTTGATTATTTGAAAAAAGATATAGTTTTGTTAGTAATTATTTTGGGAAGTTTGATTTTAAGTTACTTCAAAATAAATAAATCGAGCTTTTCGCAAAAAATTATTTTTCTTTGGAGTATTTTTGTTTTAATATTATTTATTTTTTACCGACCATTATTTCCTCATCATTTGGTGATATTGACAGTACCAATGGTTTTGCTATTCTCACAGTTAATTGATTCGTTATTTAGTAATAAAAAATTATTCCAATTCATAGTCTTAATTATGGTAATTATTTCTTTAAGTAATCGAATCTATGCGATGGCCAATACTTCTACAAAAATTATTAACGACCAACAACAGTCTGCTGTTGATACTATTAAAAAATATACACATCCTAATGATGTGGTTGTTAGCGATGAAGAAATTTTAAATGGTTTATCTGGCCGATTGCCACCTCCGGAACTATCTGACATTTCATATGTTCGGATCAAATCAAATAATTTATCTCCGGAAAATTTTAAGAAAATAATTAATACTTATAAGCCAAAACTGATTATTCCTTGGAATGGGAGATTGGAATCAATGAAGAATTTTAAAGAAAATCTAACAGTCTACAAGATATTAACTTCATTTTCGTCTACAAAAAATATTTATATAAGAATTTCTCAATAATTTGGTTATACTCAATTTATGAACGGAAAAGTTTCTATTATTGGCGGGGGACACGTGGGGATGAGTGCGGCTTTTGCCATGTTACTCAAGAATACTACTCGGGAACTGGTTCTTTTTGACCGCAATACCGATAAAATGAAGGGTGAACAGCTCGAATTTGAACATAGCTTGACATTTTTAGGGACGACAAAGATCACGGTTGCCGAATCACCCAAAGATTTGAAGGATAGTGACGTAATAGTTTTTACAGCCGGTCGTGCCCAGCTTCCCGGAGAGTCAAGGCTCAACTTAGTAAAAAGTAATCTTGAAGTTATTAAAACAATCCTTCCGGATGTCATTAAATATTCGCCCAACAGTGTGGTCTTAATGGTAACGAACCCGGTTGACATTTTGACCTATCAGGCAAGCCAACTTCTGAAACTGCCCCAAGGAAAGATTTTTGGTAGCGGGACAAGTTTAGATTCGGCGCGGTTTAGATTTCATCTTTCAGAGTTTTTAGGAATTAATCCAAAAAATATTCATGCATATGTTTTAGGAGAGCACGGTGACAGCTCCTTTCCAACAATTTCTCATGCCGATATTGGCGGACAACCTATATCAACGATGAAAGATTTTTCCTCAGAAAAAATACAGGAAGCCTTTTTAAAAACCAAAAGTGCGGCTAGCACGATTATTGCTGCTAAAGGATCAACCTATTATGCGATCGGCGTTGTCATTAATCAACTGGTGGACGCGGTTTTGAGAGATACCAAACGGGTCTACCCAGTTTCTGTTCCTCTTGCCGGCCAGTACGGTTATAATGATGTTTCGATTAGCGTTCCTTGCGTCATTGGAAAAAATGGCGTAGAAAAAATCTTGGAAGTGCCATTGTCTGATGAAGAAAAAAAGCTGATGGACAGGTCAGTCAAAATTTTAAAAGAAACAGTTATTTAATCTCACCTTAGTGGTTTAATTCTTCGATACTTGTATCAAAATATGTTTGTCATCCCCTTGAAGAAGGGGATCCAGTCTATAATCACCTCTTTTTAAAATTTGACTTTTAGTAGTAGTAGTAGTAGTAGACTTCCATATAAATTAATCCGAAGGAGGTGATTAAAAAAATGCAAGAAACAGTAGCGCCACCAGTAAAAATAAGAAAAATTAAGCAGGTCCCGGTCGAAAAACATGGGATTGAATGGTTGGCAGAAAATCGCCCTGACTTATTAGCGGATCAGGCAGCGAAACCAGGAACATTTAGTGGTTTAGGAGCAAGATTCGTTTTAGGGGAAATAGAAGCAGCCAAAAAAGAGAAGAAAAAGAAAAAATAAAGATAAGAACTTTTAATAAAAGAAACCTAATTTTATTTTTATCTTTTTTTTTATTTGGTTGATTTTTTAATTTTCTTTTGGATGGTCATTTAATTACCACAGTAACTTCCCCCTTATAATCTCTTTTTATCAACTCATCAATCGGCCCACGGATGATTTCTTCAAATTTTTTTGTCATCTCCCGGCAAATGACAACCTCAACATTCCACTTTAATCGTTTAATCGATTGAAGTGTATTATTTATACGCAGTGGAGACTCATAGAATACAAAAACCATGTCCGGAAAAATTGTTTTTATTTTTTTTAATCTATCAATTAATTGAATTATTTGAGATTCTTTTTTGGGAAAGAAGCCGAAAAACATATGCTCCCCAGGATTAAAACCGGAGTAGACCAAAGCAGTTGTTATTGCCGATGGACCGGGGATAACGGTGACAGGAATATTTCGTTGGATGCAACTTCTTACCAATAAATAACCTGGATCGGAAACGAGGGGAGTCCCGGCCTCAGAAATTAGGGAAATATTTTTTTCTTGTTTTAACAGGTCAATAATTTCCGGCAATTTTTCAAACTCTTTTTCTTGATAGTAAGACCAAACAGTCGAGCAAACAACTGGTAAATTAAAACGAACTTTAATTGCATCGAGCAATGTTTTGGCTGATCGTGTGTCTTCGGCTAAAATAATATCAGAAGCAGCCAATGTTTTTGCTTGACGGAGGGACAGGTCATCGAGATTGCCGATGGGGGTGGAGACGATGTAAAGCATAGATATAAGTCAAAATTCAAAAATCAAAAGTCAAAATTGAAAGTCAAAAATAAAAAGTTTTAAAACTTTTAACTTTTTAATTTAACTTTTGACTTCTAACTTTTAACTTTTGAATTCTATTCTTGAAGATTTCTATAAAAATTGGAACTAGGGAAATTATTATTACTCCAATGATAACGAGTGAGAAGTTTTCTTTAATGAATTCCATATTTCCAAAAAAGTATCCGGCAAATGTAGCTACGGCGACCCACAATATACCACCAGTTACGTTATATAAAAAAAACTGTTTATAATTCATCCTGCTTACTCCGGCCACAAAAGGAGCGAAGGTGCGGATAAACGGCATGAAACGAGCCAGTATTATAGTTTTACCTCCGTGTTTATGAAAGAATTTTTGGGTTTCTGCAATATGACTTTCGTCAATGGGAATTTTCGGGTGGGCAACAATTTTTTTACCAAAAAAATAACCGATCCAATAGTTTGCGGTATCGCCGAGGATAGCAGCAATTGATAGTAATAGAAATAACAACCAAATATTTAAAGAGCCTATAGCGGCAAAAGCACCGGCGGCAAAAAGAAGAGAATCACCCGGTAAGAATGGTGTAAAAACCAGTCCGGTTTCCATAAAGACAATAAGAAATAAAATAATATAGGTGGCAATTCCGTAGGTAGAAATAATAGTCCCCAAGTGCACATCAATATTAAGAATGAAATCGATCAAGAACTTAATAATATCCATGAATATCATTATATCTATAAAATTAGAGAAAAGTATTATAAAATTAAAGGTTAACTATTTTTTTATTATAAAAGCTTGATACCGAAATTTTTTATCGGAAAACAACAAACCGAAAAAAATTTATTATCTTCGCTTTTAATATTGAACTAAATGTTTAAACTTAAATCCACATTTTCCCCAACTGGAGATCAGCCACAGGCGATTGAAAAATTAATTGCCGGAATTAAAATGGGAAAAAAAGATCAGGTGCTTTTGGGCGTGACCGGATCAGGAAAAACTTTTACCTTAGCAAATGTTATTGAAAAATTACAGATGCCGGCTCTCATCATTTCCCATAATAAAACTTTGGCCGGCCAGCTTTATCAGGAATTTCGTGATTTTTTTCCGGAAAACGCCGTTTCATACTTTGTTTCATATTACGATTACTATCAACCAGAAGCATATATGCCATCTTCCGATACTTATATCGAAAAGGAAGCCCAGATCAATGAGCTAATTGATAAACTCCGTCTTAAAGCGACGACTAATATTTTAACCCGAAAAGATGTGATTGTTGTTGCCTCAGTTTCCTGCATTTATAACATCGGTTCGCCTATTGAATATGGACGTTTTATTTTGGAACTGAAAGTAGGACAGAAGATAGAAATAAAAAGCATTGCTCGTCGCTTAATTGAACTTCAATATTCCCGTAGTGAGTTTGATTTCAAGCGAGGAACTTTTAGAATTCGTGGGGACAGAATCGATATTTATCCCGCCTATGAAGACATCGGTTACAGGATAACTTTGGAAGATAATATTGTTAAAAAAATAGAAACGTTTGAACCTTTAACTGGAAAACTAATCACTAATCACCAGCCACTAGCCACTGAATTAATAATCTATCCCGCCAAGCATTATCTGATGGATCCGGCTGTTTTTAAAGACGCCGAGCAACAGATTAGAGATGATCTTAAAAAAGAATCAGAAAAGTTAAAAAAACAAAATAAGTTGGTTGAAATGCAAAGACTTGTCCGTAAAGTCAACTACGATTTAGAGATGATTAAAGAAGTTGGTTATGTAAATGGCATTGAAAACTATTCCCGTTATTTTGATGGGAGAAAAATTGGAGATCCGCCCTACAGTTTGATAAATTATTTTAATCAACAATATGGAAGAGATTGGCTTTTGTTTATTGACGAATCCCATATGACCGTTCCTCAGATTAGAGGGATGTTTAATGGAGATTATTCCCGTAAAAATACTTTAATTGATTATGGTTTTCGTTTAAGATCTGCTCTTGATAATCGTCCGTTAAAATTTGAGGAATTTTATCCGATGGCATCAAAGATAGTCTATGTTTCGGCAACCCCTAATGAGTGGGAAATAGAAAAATCATCTGTGGTAGAACAATTAATTAGGCCGACAGGAATAATTGATCCGGAAATTATTATTAAACCATCGACAAATGAGGTAGAAGATCTGATCATTGAAATTGCAAAAAGAGTCAAGGTAAAAGAAAAAGTACTTGTAACCACTTTAACAAAAAAAATGGCTGAAGATCTATCTGTTTATTTAAAAGAAAAAAAAATAAATGCTGCCTATATCCATAGCGATGTCAAAACTCTTGAAAGATCAAATATTTTGGATAATTTAAGAAAAGGAAATTTTGATGTTTTGATTGGTGTTAATTTACTTAGAGAAGGATTAGATTTACCGGAAGTAACATTGGTTGCAATTCTTGATGCCGACCGTGAGGGGTTCTTAAGATCGAAGACTTCACTTGTCCAAACTATGGGAAGAGCATCCCGTAATATTACCGGCAAAGTTATTCTTTACGCTGATATAATGACAAAATCAATTACGCAAGCAGTCAGTGAGATTAACAGAAGAAGAAAATATCAGGTTAAGCATAATGTAAAACACAATATTACCCCAAAGACGATTTACAAACCAATTAGAGAAAAAATCGTTAACCAAGATGAAAAAAATTTATTTTATGACCGTGACTTTGACGCAAAATATTTAGACGAAATGAATATTGAAAGTCTTACACCATTTGACAGAAAAAAATTAATTAAAAAAATGGAAAAAGAGATGAAGAACCAGGCAGAAAATTTAAATTTTGAGTTGGCGATTAAGATAAGAGAGAAGGTGAAAGAAATCAAAAGTTAAAAGTTAGAAGTCAAAAGTTAAATTAAAAAGTTAAAAGTTTTAAAACTTTTTATTTTTGACTTTCAATTTTGACTTTTGATTTTTTAATTTTGACTTATAAATATGGATTACATAAAAATAAGAGGCGCTCGTCAGCACAATTTAAAAAACATCAACGTCGATATTCCAAAAAATAAATTCGTTGTTATTACAGGAATTTCCGGATCGGGGAAATCGTCACTCGCTTTCGACACGATCTATGCCGAAGGACAACGACGTTATGTTGAGTCACTTTCAGCTTATGCCCGCCAGTTTTTAGGAATTATGGATAAACCTGACGTCGATTTGATCGAAGGTCTTTCTCCAGCCATATCAATAGATCAAAAAACAACTTCACATAATCCTCGTTCAACTGTTGGAACAATTACCGAAATTTACGACTATTTGCGTTTACTTTTTGCAAAAGTCGGCCATCCTCATTGCCCAAATTGTGGTCGGGAAATCAGCAAAATGTCAGTTGACGAAATTGTGGTAAGGGTAATGAAGGAAATTGAAAACAAAATTCTTACGGATAAAATTAAACCACATAAATTTTTAATAATATCTCCAATTGTGAGAAATAAAAAAGGCGAGTTTAGAGATCTTTTTGATAATCTTCGTTCAAAAGGATTGAATCAGATTATTGTTGATGGGAAAACTTTTAGCTTGGATGATGAGATTGATTTAATCAAAACGAACAAACATAAGATAGAGACAATCCTTGATACGATTTCTTTTGGTAATAAGGAAATGAAAAATAAAACTTTTGTAGAAAGTTTAAGGTCGAGATTAGTTACCGCTATTGAGCAATCTTTGAAACTTTCAGATGGGCTTGTGATTGTTAAGACCGGCGAGATAGAACATCTATATTCAGAAAAATTCTCCTGTCCAGTTTGCAATCTTTCGCTCCCTGAAATAGAACCAAGGATGTTTTCTTTTAATTCACCTCTTGGAGCTTGTGAAAATTGCCGAGGCTTGGGAACTATTTTTGCCGTTGATCGTGATTTGATTTTAAATAAGAATCTTTCTCTTCTTGAGGGTGGGATTCTTCCTTTTAATAAATTATTTTTTCATGAAACTTGGTATGTTCGTTTAATAAAACGGGTATGTGAAGAGGAGGGGATTGACATGAATGAACAAATAAACAAATTAACAAATAAACAAATAGACACGCTTTTAAAAGGAACCAATAAAATTTATAGAGTTGAGGGTGTAAATCGATTCGGTCGGGCAACGACGATTACGGAAAAATTTTCCGGAATTATTGCTGAATTAGAACGTAGATTTGTTGAAACTCAAGGAGATTACTCGGCTATGGAAATACAAAAATATATGCGGGAAGAAACCTGCCCAAAGTGCAAGGGTCTCAGATTAAAACCGGAAATTTTGGCGATCACAATCGACAAAAAAAATATCACCCAAATTTCCGATCAATCAATCAATAATCTAACCAGTTATTTTAGGGAAAAATTAGAAACAATTTTATCAGTTTATGAAAAGCAAATTGCCAAATCTATTGTCAAAGAAATTTTAACGAGATTAAATTTTTTAAATAGTGTTGGTCTATCTTATCTGACAATTAGTCGAAAAGCCGGGACTTTATCCGGTGGAGAGCTGCAAAGAATTCGCCTGGCCTCCCAAATCGGGAGCGGTTTGACAGGTGTTCTTTATGTGCTTGACGAACCGTCGATCGGTCTTCATCCACGCGATGTTGCTTCATTAATTAAAACTCTAAAAAATCTTCGGGATTTAGGTAATAGCTTAATCGTCGTTGAACATGACCGGGAAACGATGGAATCGGCCGATTATTTGGTTGAGTTGGGCGAAAAAGCCGGTAAGAACGGGGGCAAAATAATTTTTAGTGGCCAACTTTCTGAAATGAAAAAAACAAAGTCCTCATTAACCGGTCAATATTTGACTGGGGAAAAATTAATCCAAATAAAGGGCGGAAAGACACCGCCCCTACATACGAATCATGGTGAATTGATTTTTACAGGAATTACTCATAACAATTTAAAAAATATCAATATAAAAATTCCTTTAGGCAACCTAATTGGGGTGACAGGAGTCTCTGGCTCCGGAAAATCTTCCCTGGTGACAGAGACAATTTATCCAGCCCTTAAATATTATTTGGATGGTTATTTTCATGATAAAATTGGCGAGTTTAAAAAAATTGAAGGTTATCAATATCTTGATCGAGTTCATATGGTTGATCAATCGCCAATTGGTAGAACTCCTCGCTCTAATCCAGCTACTTATATTGGTTTTTTTGATGAAATTAGGGAGATTTTTGCCTCGACAGTCGATGCCCGTGAACGAGGGTACGAAAAAGGAAGATTTTCTTTTAATATTAAAGGCGGCCGTTGTGAAAAGTGCCAGGGAGCTGGAGTTTTAAAAATAGAGATGCAGTTTTTGGCCGATGTTTACATCATTTGCGATGTCTGTCAGAGTAATCGTTATAACAAAGAAACACTTGAAGTTAAATATAAGGACAAAAATATTTATGAAATTTTAAAGATGACAGTTGATGAAGCTCTGATTTTTTTTAATAATCATTTTAAAGTATATTCTAAACTAAATTTTTTGCAAAAAACCGGATTAGGTTATTTGGAATTAGGCCAGCCGGCGCCAACATTGTCCGGAGGAGAAGCTCAGCGGTTAAAATTAGCTAATGAATTATCAAAGCGTGATACGGGTAGAACTATTTACATACTTGATGAGCCGACGACCGGTTTACATTTTTATGACATTAGTAAATTACTTCATACGATTACTGAGTTAGTTGACCGCGGTAATACGGTGATTGTTATAGAACACAATCTTGATGTTATTAAAAGCTGTCAATATATAATTGATCTTGGACCCGATGGAGGAGATAATGGGGGAAAGGTGATTTATCAGGGAGAAATGAATGGTATTCTTAAAGAAAAGGAATCATATACGGGGGAATATCTCAGAAAAATAAAATAATGTAGTTGTCATCCCCTTGAAGAAGGGGATCCAGTATATTTAGTCTAGATTCCCGCCTCCGCGGGAATGACAATAACCAAATTATGAAATTTTTATTCAAGTATTTATTTTTCGTACTTATATCATCTATCATCTTTCATCTATCATCTGCCAGTGTTCTTGCTGCTGAATTTAAGACCGACTATCAAGTTGAATATAATCTTTCTCAATCACAAAATAATTTAAATTCTCAAGTGATTTTTAAAATAAAGATCATTAATTTAAAAAGTGAAGTATTTGTCAGTAAATTTTCTATAAGTATTCCTAATACTTTTTCAATTACTAATCTTAAAACCTCTGATGACAACGGATATATTACACCTAAAATTACGACTGACGAAGATAAAACTAAGATAGAATTGGAATTTTCAAATCCAGCCGTTGGAAAAGATTCAGTGAACACTTTTTTTTTGAACTTTGATCAAGCTAATTTATTTAAAGTTAACGGTAAGATCTGGGAAGTAGTTTTACCCGTCATAGAAAGTAAAGAAAATGAATCTCATACAGTGACGGTTAATCTACCGGAAACAACGAACAAAAAAATTTCTATTTCAAAACCAAAACCCGACTTGGTTACAGGAAATAAAATAATTTGGAACAACCCAAATACTAGAACGATCTATGCTGTTTTTGGGGAGAGTCAAGTTTACCAATCAGAATTAACATATCACTTGAAAAATGACCAAATTTACCCAATTTTTACAGAAGTCGCTTTTCCACCAGAAACTCCTAATCAGAAGATATTTTTACAATCAATAAATAAACCACCAGAATCTGTCCGCATAGATGAAGATGGAAATTATTTGGGGAAATATTTTCTTAAGCCGCTAGAAACAAAAACAATTGTTTATAAAAGTTTAATTGAGGTTTATTCAAAAACAAGAGATGAAGCCACTCCATATTTTAGATCAATAATTAATCAGCAAAAAAATCACTTACTTACAGCAAAAAAATATTGGCAGATAAGTAAAGTTGATTTCGCTGAAAACATTAATACCCCAAAAGAGATCTATAATTTTGTCACGAGTAGCCTTAAATATAATTACAGCAAAATTAATTCAAATAATAAACGTTTAGGAGCAGAGGCTGTTTTATCAAACCCTGACCAAGCAGTTTGTATGGAATTTACTGATCTTTTTATTGCTATTGCTAGGGAAAAAGGAATTTATAGCCGGGAAATACAAGGTTATGGTTTTTCTTTGGATCCCAAGCTACAACCTTTATCTTTATCGTCTGATATTTTACATGCTTGGCCGGAGTACTATGATTTAAAAACTGAAAGCTGGATAGCGGTTGATCCAACTTGGGAGAACACTTCGGGGATTGATTATTTTTCTTCATTTGATCTTAATCACATAGCTTTTGTTATTCATGGAAAAAATCCGGAGTATCCGCAGCCTGCCGGGATGTATAAGATAGAAAATTCCCGCGACGTCTCTATCAAACCAACGACGGACAAACCAATAGAAAAAAAGGAAATTGTTATTGAAGGAATAAATTTTCCAACCACAATTTCTGACAAAAAATCTTATAAAGGAAAATTTATTATTAAGAATAATGGGAATAGTTATCTTTGGCAGGTTCCCGTTAATCTAGAAGCAAAAAACATCATCATTGAGAAAGAAAAATTTGTTATTCCAGTTTTGGCCCCTTTTGAAAAAAAGTCGATTACTTTTAACTATTCTTCAGGGGAAAAAAATAAAAGAATCCAGGGAATATTAACGATAAATGTTTTACAAAAACAGCTTTTAGAACAAAAAATTAACATCATTCCTTTTATCTATACTTTAATAATTAAAATTTTTGCCGTTCTTTTAGGTCTATCTGTTCTATTTTTAATTTATAGAGTAATTTTAAACATAAAGCGTCATGATCACTAAGAATCAGATAAATAACCTACCTAATACGATAGGTCTCTATTTTTTTAAGAATAACAAAGTAATTAATTACATTGGCAAATCGGTCAATATCAAAGCTAGAGTATTATCTCATCTGGAAAATGCTAAATTGGATAATAAAGAAAGATTGATAATTGATAATTCAAATAAAATTGAAACAATTGTCACCGAATCGGAATTTAAGGCCTTAATTCTTGAGGCGAAATTAATTAGAGAATTTCAACCGAAATATAATTCGATTTGGAAAGATGATAAAAGCCCGCTTTATGTTAAAATAACCAATAATGACGAATTTCCAAAGATAGTTATTACTCGCAAACCCTCGGATAAATCGTTATATTTCGGTCCTTTTTCATCAGTCAGAATGGTTGAAAAAATTATTAATGATATCAGACGAATCATACCGTTTTGCACCCAAAAAAAAATCAGTAAAAAGGCTTGTTTTTATTCCAAAATTAATCTATGCGATCCTTGTCCGAATGAGATAAATAATTGTAGAGACGAGGCATGCCTCGTCTTAAAAAAACAATATAAAAAAAATATAAAACAAGTAATCTCTATATTAAATGGGAATGTAAAAGAAATTATAAATAGTCTAAATCATCAATTAAATATATTGATAAGAGATGAGCATTATGAGGAAGCTATTGTTATTCGCAATAAAATATTTAGATTCAACCGATTACTAAGTTTAAAAGATGACTATGACTTTTCTGTCAATAATAATGAAAAAAGAATAGGTAAATTGCTTGTTATTTTGAAAAAATATTTTCCAAAAATTAAGGCGCTTAATCGAATCGAGACATATGATATTAGCAATTTAGGATTAAAACAGGCAGTTGGATCGATGGTAGTGATGAAAGACGGTCAGATTGATAAAAAAGAATACCGCAAATTTAAAATAAAACAATTTGGTTTGAGATCAGACTTTGACAGATTAAAGGAAGTTATAAATAGAAGACTTAAACAGAAATGGATGTTCCCTGATTTGATTATTATCGATGGAGGTAAACCGCAAATCAAGGCAATTTTAACAGTGTTTGAATTTAATAAAATATCCATACCTTTAGTTGGAATAGCCAAAAATCCAGATAGAGTGATTGTGGGAATTGAAGGCTATCCAAATTTATTCCTAAAAAATGACAGTAGTGTCTTAAATGTTATTAGACTTATGCGTGATGAATCACACCGCTTTGCCCGTAAATATCATCTGTTTTTAAGAAGTAAGGACTTTTTGATATAATGATTGGGTCATATGAAAAAAATATTTAGAATGATAGTTTTTTCCGCAGTAGCCATATTTCTTACGGCTCTTTGGAATAAAGGTTTTATTATAAAATCTGATCCGATGATATATATAAAAGCAGCCTTACTAATCGCAGCGGTTTATTATCTGGTTCTGCCGATTAGCAAATTAATTTTATTGCCATTAAATATTATTTCTTTAGGTTTAGTTTCAGTGATATTTTATTCGGCGGTTCTGTTTTTTTTGTTCAATCAGTTTGATTTAATAGCTGTTAAAGAGTGGATTTTTCCAGGTGCTAAGATATTTGGAATTACATTAAGTAAGATTCAAATTTCAGGTACGGCCAATATCTTTGTTTCCTCTTTTTCGATTTCTACCATTATTAATTTATTAGAAAAAATAATATGAAGGATTTTCTTTTAATTCTCAATATCGTTTTCAGTGTTTTAATTGTTGTATTTATATTAATTCAGGGAAGAGGCGCAGGCTTGGGTAGCGCTTGGGGTGGCGGAGGTGAAATGTTCCAAACTCGACGAGGAATGGAAAAAATAATTCTTTGGTTAACAACAATTTTTATTATCATTTTTTTAGTGGTTTCTTTGATAAATCTTTTTGTTAAATGAGCAAAAAAACTTTTCGATATTACTATTGGTTACTCTTAGAGTTTATTAAGAAATACTCGCGATTAATCTTAATGAGCTTTTTTATCGGATTCATCAGTTTGATTGGTTTTTTGTCAGTTTCTCCGTATTTAAAATCTTTCTTTAATAAACAAGAATCAATTGGTTTGGTGGGTAAATATGACTTTACTAATCTACCTGATGAAGTTATGGTAAAAGTTTCTAATGGACTGATAAATATAAATGAAAAAGGGGAAATAGTTCCCGTTTTAGCAAATTCTTGGGAAGTTAAGGATGGTGGAAAACAATATCGATTTTATTTAAAAAATAATCTACTTTGGAATGACGATAAAAAATTTACAGCATCGGATGTGAATTATCAATTTAATGATGTAAAAATAAAAGTCGTTGATAAAAATGTATTGGATTTTTACTTAAATAAACCACTTGGAATTTTTCCAACCTATTTAAGCAAGGCTTTAATGCGTCCGCCCTTAATAGGAATTGCAGGTTTTTATAAATTAGGAAAATATAAAATGCTCAATGGTTCTTTGGTAGACCTAACCCTTGTGCCCAATACTAAAGATCTGATGACGATCAAATATAAATTTTATAGTAATGAGTCCGATCTAGTAACGGCCTACAAAAAAGGCGAAATTAATAAAATGACCTTATCAAAAAAGTCAGTAGCAGATACTTTCATAAATTGGAAAAATAGCGAGATAATAAAGTCCGTTGATCATACCCGTTTATTAACATTATTTTTTAACAATAAAGGAAAAACATTTTCAAATAAGGATATTAAAGATGCATTTGCTATGATGATGGACTATCAAAAGCTTTCCAATTTTGGAGAAATTGCCAGAGGGCCGATCTCACCTGCATCCTGGGCATATAATTCGAACCTGAAAACCAACAGTTACGATATTGATACGGCCACAAAAATTGTTAAAAAAGATATGGATGC
Source organism: Candidatus Roizmanbacteria bacterium (assembly GCA_902200405.1). Lineage (GTDB taxonomy): Bacteria > Patescibacteriota > Microgenomatia > UBA1406 > GWC2-37-13 > GWC2-37-13. The sequence continues at coordinate 30,764 of CABIKN020000056.1, forward strand.
CACTGAATCGGGTCAATTAAATTTATTAACATCATACGATTATTATGATGCAGCAGATAGTATTGCCGGAGAAATAAAAAAAACAGGATTAAAAGTAGACATTAATATGATTTCCTACGATTTACCGGACAACTTTGATTTATTGTTGGTTTTCTGGAATGTACCTAAAGACCCAGATCAATATTATTTCTGGCACTCAACCCAAATAGGTCCGAATAAAAGCAATATTAGTAATTACCAAAATGTTAAAGTTGATAAACTTTTAGAGGAAGGGAGATCGACCGTTAACATTGAAGAGAGAAGTAAGTTCTATCAAGAGTTTCAGAAAATAATTCAGGATGATCCGCCGGCTTTATTCTTATATTATCCGTATGTTTATACGATTAAGAGGAAATAACTGCATAATCAGACCAATACTACCAATCCGACCAATAAGCCAATAAATGTAAAAATAATTGAATAAACAAATGAAGAAATAAATTTAATTATTTTATTATTTGTTTATTTAATCATTCATTGGTAGTATTTGTAGTATTGGTTTATTTAATTATTTTAAAAAGTCGGGGTGGCGAAATGGTATACGCGCAAGCTTGAGGGGCTTGTGGTCGCAAGACTGTGGAGGTTCAAGTCCTCTCCCCGACACCTTAGTCCCGACTTGTCGGGCGGCGCGGAGCGCCGCCCACTGTTCCGGAAGGTCACAATCGACTATTCTGTCTTTTAGAGTGAGGTTCGAGCCGGTCTTTTTTAGGAACTCTCTTTTTTGAAAAAGATTTATGTTGTCCGATGCGATTTTATCTGCTTCTACCGCCGTATCAAAGAATTCTCTCATAGGTTCGAGCCACTTATTTGGTGATTGTTCAAGAGTCTCTATTCTCTGCTCAATAGTCTTCTTCTCACTCATAAACTTTTCCTTTCTGTTAAGGTAATCCTCTCGGCTAACAACATTATCTAAGTAAGAATCTAAAAGTTTGTTGAGTTTGTCATTGATATTGAGCAGATCTTTCTTGAACTCTTGAACAATCACCAACACTTCTGACCGCTGTTGGCATTTATCATCTTCAAGTCTTTTTATTAGCCAACTGTGGTCAGAAGTGGACAAAGAAACTTTTTGAATATGTTGGTTAAGTTGGGTGGTTAAAATCTCTTGACTGATAAAGGGTTGCGAACAGGGAATAAACCTACTTTTACGGGTACAGTGGTAATAGATAAAGTCTTTCTCATGGTTAACCGTTTCATAACGCCTAAAGTGATGTTCGGCGGTAACCATCATTTGACACTCTCCACAACGGATCAAACCCGTAAAAGGGAATTCAAGAGATTTTATGGGAAAAGTATGGCTTTTAGCCTTCTTAACCAACTGCACTTCATCAAAAAGTTTCTTTGTAATAAGTGGCTCATGGATTCCTTGATATATTTCCTTTTTGAAGCGAAAATGTCCATAGTAAAAGGGGTTTGAGAGATAAAACTTTATCTTATCTTTTTTGAAAAATTTACCTTTGCTAGTCATGATACCTTTTTCCCCAAGAAATATACTTAATTTTTCAAAAGTATATTGACCGGTTGAATAAAGTTCGAATATTTCCTTTATGGCAGGCGATACTTTAGGGTCAACTACTATCTTTTTATTCAACCGGTCATTGAGATAACCTAGGGGAGCTTTACCGGGGCATTCACCTTTACGTACCTTCTGCCTCAAACCCCTTTTAGTATTTTCGCTCAAGGAATCCACATAGTATTTGCTTTGACCAAAAGCAATTGATAACATGAAAAGTCCCTGCGGGGTATTCTGAAACCAGAAAGTCGGGAACTTAAGATCAGTTAAGATGTCACGATCAAGAAGATATACAACTTTGCCAGCATCAACTGCGTTACGAGCTAATCTATCCGGGTGCCATGCCAAGATACCTTGAGCTTCGCCCGCCTCAATTTTGCCCAACATTTGGTTAAATATATCTCTCCCTGGAACTTTAGCAGTTTTACTCTCAATAAATGTTTCAGCTATATTTAACCCCTCTTTTTGGGCAAATTCACGAAGCTCATCAATCTGGGCAGGGATAGATAGCAGTTGATGCACTTGATCGTCAGTCGACTTTCTGGCATAAAGAAAATATTTTGAAGCTGGAGCAGGGCTTTTCATGTTATCAAATTAAAAAAATGTCTAATTGCAAAATAATAATACGCTTCTAGAAATATTTTTCAATATCAATAGCAATTCCGCTACCACAATAGTACGGACTAAGTATTGACTTGATAACGGGGAGCTCGTTATTAGACATTTTTTTAAATAAAATTACCTTTTTTTATTGCTTTTGGTCAAACCCACCGCTTGGCGGGGAAAAAGAGATAAAATCGCATCCTCCCGCCCTAAGCGGGAGAATGTTTTAGTCAAAAAAGGAGGGGGACAATATAAATCTTTTTGAAAAAAACTAAAAAAGAGGATGAGAGAATAGTCGATTGTGACCTTCCGGATCAGTGGGCGGCGCTCCGCGCCGCCCGACAAGTCGGGACTAAGGTGCGTTTATATAATTTGGTTCGAACTTATTTTATCAAAAAT
>CABIKN020000057.1 GCA_902200405.1 Candidatus Roizmanbacteria bacterium
AACTGGTAATACTTTCAGTATGCTCTAAAATTTATTGAGGAGCAAGTCTAATGCAGCAAATAAATTTACTCCTTTTTCAAATGAGATGTTAAGAAATGCACAAACTAAGTTTATGTTTCAAAAAGTGTGTTTAAAAACGCTAAATTTTATTTTTTAGACTATCCCATAATCTTCTAAGATCACGACTGTTTTTAATCCTCCTAAAAGTAAACAACCAGAAAAGATAAGTAACCTGTTGAGGAGTTTTCATTCCTCGATGATTTGACAGTTTGGTTTTGATTTGTGAGTTTGATCCTTCAAGAGAATTATTGGTACTGGGAATAAATGGATAATCAAGATAGGTAAATAAATGTTTTTCGTCAAAGGTTAAAAGTTTGATTGCTCGTCTTGTCTTTCCATGCGTATACCACCATTTCTTCTTGGTACCAATGCCGACTGTCTTTTCTTTAAGAAGATCATCGTATTTTGAAATCCAATAATTGACGGAAGATAACCAATAATATTTTTCTTCGTGAGTTTCAATATCAGTTATCACTTTTGCAATGATTCGTAGTTTTTGTGTTGAGAGTAACGGACTTCTTAATGGCAACAACCGTAACAGCTCTCGCTGGACGTGGGAGAGGCAACGTTGATGGGGAGTACTACTGATTAAAAATGTGTTAACAGCAGATACTATAGCTCCCTTCCAGTCAGTTATGACTCCGGAGGGAAGACGATCTTTAATGATTAAAATTACTTTCTCAAAATCTTTTTCAATCGCCGTATATGATTCTGAAAGATGAAATGACCAATAGAGATTGGTTTTGTTTGTAACGTCACGGTATATCATTACGACTCCTTTACGGCGTAACCATTTACCGTCAATCCCGAGTACCCAGGGTTGTTGAATGGTATTTCTATCAACTAAAAACATTGAGTTTTCTGAGGTCGATTGATAAGCAAAAAACGGTTTAAACTTTCGCCAAAGCGAAGTACGAGAGATATATGCTTTTTCAAGAATGGCTTCCTTGTTGAGTTTGTTGACGATAAAGTCTCGGAACTTAACAAAATCAGGATAGCCAACATTAATATGTTTTTGGCGAATAAAAGAATGGTTGCAATAACTGCAGAAAAATCTCTTCTTACCGGCTTTTGTCTGACCATTTCTTCGAGCTTTTTCTCCACACTCTGGACATCTTAGAGTTTTTTAAAAGAGGATATATTAATCATAGAAAATAATTTAATGTATAACTTTGGAGCAGTATAGCAGTTTAATCTACCTTATAGTAACACACTTTTTGAAACTTAAGCCACAGTAGTATACATTAAACTGTGTTAAATTTCAACGAAATGGACTATTAGGACAATGTTAATTGATAAAAATCATAATGTTTATAGTATAATGAAAGCCTAAATTGTAATATTCGATATGGCACTAATAGTTGAGTCACCAACAAGGCGATTACAAAAATCTAATCAATTAGATGCGTTGTCTAATAAACAAAACCTAATAACTACTCGAGCTTTCTATGCTGAGCATCAACCTCTTTTACAAACTGCTTTAATAAATACTTTCAAAGCCTTAGAACGTTTTGGACTTAATGACGAAGAAAGAATACAAACCGCACAAGAGGCAGTTTTTTTATGGACTCAAGCTAAGCTTAGTCAAAAAGCCGGAACAAAAGACGGAAATAATAAAGTGTCTGGATTTGACTTGGGAGCGGCTGTTGGATTTCATATTAAAAATGGTCCAGATAATAAACCTCAATTTGCTTTTGCAAGTGGCGGTAACAGGGAATCAGACACTATTGCTATTGCCGATGTCCATGCTGAGACGAGCGCAATTGAAAGATTAAAAGGGAAGCTTGATCCTTTGAATTTAAATCATGATGGTAAATTTGTTGACATGGTTGTGATTGGTAATGCCGCACCATGTGGCTCGTGCAGAAATGAAATTTATAAACACGCTTCTGATCAATCACTTGTTTTTGTGATTACCAATAAAGGCGAGACATCAGTCAATACAATCGCCGAGCTTTTTCCGACAAAATTTGATCAATATGACTTAAAAGGAGTTAGTCCTGAACTTCTTGAAACTGTTAAGGTAACGGCTCAAAATGCTTTTCCAAGTAGATATCAACTACCTGACGTTCTGCCATTGTGGGGAGTAGTTATGGAAAATAAAGACCATAAAATATTCCAAGGATTTTATAGCGGAGACGATGGATTTTGGTCAAATTCTCCAACAATGGACGCAATAAGTAATGTACTTCAATGGGGGATAAATGAGTTTCCAGGCAAAGGTGAAAATGAAAGTGATATTGAATACAAAGAACGAATAAGAAATCAATCAACGGCGCAGATTGAAAGGGTTGTAATTCATTATGAAGGAAAATTACCAAAAGTGTATCCATCAGGTAAGGAACGTCAACAACTTTCAATACTTCCGGAAAATACTGAGATAGTTATTGTTGAACATAATGGTGAAGAAACAAGAGGATTTAGAACTACAAGAAAAGATTTGCTCCCAGGAGCTTTTACTGCTTAAATTTTAGAAATGTATATTAGGTTCGATAATCCAGTTAAGAGTATTAAAAATATGAAGCTAAAAAAACCTGCTCGCCAAACATGATTCGAACTAAGGCTGAAAAATCAAGATTTTTTTGATAAAATGTATTTGCCCTTTGATATTCCATTTATATATTTGTTTATTGGTAGTATTGGTTTATTTTGCATATCCCCTGTAGCTCAATCGGTAGAGCGCCTCGCTGTTAACGAGGATGTTAGAAGTTCGAGTCTTCTCGGGGGAGCCAAGATTTATGAATACAATAACTTCCTTAGAAGAGATGCAAAAAATTGCTTTAGAGCTACACAAAAAAAATAAATCGATCGGCTTTATCCCGACGATGGGAGCGCTTCACGAAGGACATTTGCAACTGGTTAGAGAATCGAAGAAAGTCAATGATATAACGGTCGCCTCCATCTTTATTAATCCAAAACAGTTTGGGCCAAATGAAGACTTGACAAAATATCCCAGACCAATTGAGCAGGATAAAAAATTATTAGATGTGAAAGGTACGGATTATTTGTTTTATCCAAATGTCGACGAGATCTATCCATCTAACTTTCAAACTTCAATAGCGGTTGATAAAGTCGCCAATATCCTAGAAGGGAAAAGTCGCCCCGGACATTTTGATGGAATGGCTACTGTCGTTCTCAAATTATTTAATATTATCTCTCCAACAAATGTTTATTTTGGCCAAAAAGATTTCCAACAATGTATTATCGTTCGACAGATGATAAAAGACTTAAATTTACAAATAAAATTTCATACTGTTTCAACCGTTCGTGATCCAGATGGACTGGCTCTTTCTTCAAGAAATATTTTTTTAAACACTCAAGAAAGAGAGCAGGCGCTAAGTTTGTATCAATCATTATTGTTGGCTAAGAAATTAATTGATGATGGAAATAAAAGTGTCGAACTTATTAAGAAAGAGATGAAAAAGTATTTAAAAAAATATAAATTAATCCGACTTGATTATATTGAAATCTGTAATCCGGAAAACTTATCCCCCGTCAAAGTCGTCTCAAAAAAAGCTGTTATTTTAATTGCGGCGTTTGTTGGCAAAACCAGGTTAATTGATAATATAATTATTTAATCTATCTTATGAATTTTAAAGAAAAAGTTTATAAAATCTGCCACTCAATTCCCAAAGGAAAAGTTGCGACTTACGGGCAACTGGCAAGACTTGCCGGCAAACCAAAAGCGGCCCGGGCCGTCGGCGTTTTTATGAAAAATAACCCCGATGCCCCACAAATACCTTGCCACCGTGTCGTCGCTAGCGATGGAAAACTAACGGGCTACTCAGGTGCTGGAGGAATCGCTCAAAAGAAAAAAATGTTAGTTAATGAAGGAGTAATTTTCAAAAACTCCCGCGTCGATCTCTCTATTTCGAGGTGGGAAAAATAATTTTCTTCAAGGGGTATAATTTATATATGACTATTCTTATTTTTACCGAGGGAACGGTTTTAATGCACGGTTCTGCCAAAGGGAGAACTCGTGAGGAAATCGTCCAACAAAGCAAAGAGTTTGGAATTCAGATGGAAGAGAAATCCTTGGCTTTTCAAGATACTGCAAGTTATAGAACCGATCCGGGTGGCATTCATAATTATCAGGGCTATATTCCTGTTCATAATGCTGTAGAGAAAATTAAAAAATGGAAAAAACAAAAAGCAACTATTTTTTACCTTTCTTCACGACGAGTTAAAGAAGAAATTAAAGCAATAAGGAGTATTTTACAAAAATATGGTTTCCCAGACTCCCAGAATCTGTTATATCGTCAACATGGTAAGGACTATAAAGATGTTGCCGAAGGACTAATGCCAGATATTCTTATTGAGGACGATTGTGAAAGCATTGGTGGAGAAAAGGAAATGACGTATACCCACATGAGTAATGACGCTAAAGCAAAAGTGCATTCAATAACAGTTAAAGAATTCAGCGGAATAGATTACTTGCCAGATAATTTGGGTCAATTAAAAACATATTGATGTAAAATTGTTTGTATTTTATAAAATCTATGATACTTAATATTAAAAAACCAATTCTTGATGAAGACGGTTTTTATCAAGGTATAAATAAAGCGATTCAGGAAAATCGTCATGTTGATTATCTTAAAAATGTGATTGAAGATTATGAGGCATATAAGAAAGCATTTGTTGCAGTTTTCACTGAAGAAAATCCAGATGATTTTGTGTATCGATTCCGCATTACTTATTTGAATAAAAAAGCGGTTTGGAGGGAAATTTTGATTTTAGGAAATCAAACGTTTGAAAATTTGGCAACTACTATTATTACCACAATGGGATGGAATAACGATCATCTGCATGGATTTAGTTTACCGCAAAAACACCAATCCAAAAATTATCCATCATCTATTCCGTATACTTTTTTTGCTGATGGCTGGGAAGACGATCCTCATCCAACATATAAATCATATCAGATATACATTTGTGTTATCAATTACACTCTTTGTCCAAAGTTGGAATTTGAATTTGATTTTGGTGATAGTCATATTTTTACTGTCGAATTTAAAGAAATGAGAAAATCAATCAAAGGAGAATCAAAAAAGATACTACCAAAACTTATTGATCAACGTGGTATTGCTCCAGAGCAATATCCTAAGTACGACTAATAATATGTAAGAAAAAAGTTTACTTGTTTTAAGGAAGGCGTTTGTGGTAATG
>CABIKN020000058.1 GCA_902200405.1 Candidatus Roizmanbacteria bacterium
AACTGTTTTTGACATCCTTAACAGCGCCAATTTTAGGCGTTTTTATTATTATTGGAACCTGGCCAATGTTTTGGTCTGACCCAGTACATAAAGTTCAGAGAATTATCGGTTTTTATAAGGATATAGGTACTACAGTGACTATTAATCAAGGTTTTATTGGCCCTTTAGGGGTAAGCACTTATGCCATGCAATGGATTTTATATACGACACCACTGGTTATTTTATTTCTAACTGTTCTAGGTGTTGTGAAAATTTTGTCTGATAAATTCAGGGATCAAAATATGCAATCATTACTTTTTTTACTAATGCTGATAGTGCCAATAGTGAGAGTCACCTGGCCGGGTACCAATATCTATGGTGGAGTCAGGCAGATAATGGAATTTATACCGGCTATGGCTATTATTGCTGGCATAGGAGGACTGACTCTGCGGAATTGGTTGAGTCCTTTTTTAAAATCAACTGTCTTGTCCACTTTGTTGGTACTAGCTCTTTTTATCCCTATAACGCACAAATTAATTGAGATTCATCCAAACGAAAATGTTTATTTCAACCCTTTAATTGGTGGATTGGCAGGGGCAAAGGAGCGTGATTTTCCAGGTTGGGGAGTTTCCTTTGGAGCTCCGTATAGAGAAGCTATTGATTGGATAAATAAAAACGCTGAACCTGGTGCTAAATTAACAACTGGATATGAAATATTGAGTAATATTCCAGGTATATTTATTCGACCGGATATTGACTATAAAAGTAACAGGAGTGGATACCTTAGACAGGGCGAGTATGTTATATCGTTGCGGTTTCAGGGTGCAGATAAACGCTCTTATTTTGATATGTATTTAGATAGAATGATGGAGCCGGTTCATCAAATAAAGATAGATGAGGTACCAATTTTAAAAATATGGAAAAATGATGAAGATCATCTAAGAGATGAGTGGAGTAAGGAAGAAGTTCTGGATAATGTGAATTTTACCAAAACTAATACCGGTTTATCCTTCGATGCAGGTAAAGTTGTTAAATTATCACGTTTGGAGATTTGGTATAACGAAAGTGATTGTATGGAACTTGCTGACGGTTATTTAATGGTTTCAAAAAATGGTGAGGAGTGGGAACGAATACCAGGAGTATTACCGGAAGAAGTAAGAATTAGAGTATTGGGCACTCAGCCCAGTAATGGGAAATTTATAGAACCTTTTGCTGGTCAAGTTGCTAGATATATTAACCTGTATCTGTCCCCTAAGGACTCTTGTGTTACACAAATAGAAAAGGTAAAATTGTACCACTTTCTATGAGTGATTTAGTTTTTTCCTTGTTTAAAAAAGCAGCTTATACTCTACGCGGGCGTCATCTAAACAGATTTTACATAGTCCGTAAAACTTTAAATTTTGCTTTAAGTAATCTAAAACCAAAATCAGTAACGGTAGATGGTAATCAAATGCTTTTAGATAAAGACGATAGTATGCGGTTATCCATTTTGGGTGTATACGAGCCTTTAGCAGTAAAGCATTTTCAAGATAGTATTAAACCTGGTGATACTGTTTTGGATATTGGTGCACATATTGGGTACTATACCCTTATGGCTGCTAAAAGGGTGGGTTCGAAAGGGAAAGTGTATGCCTTTGAACCCAATAAAGATAATTGTGCGCTTTTGACTCAAAATATTAAATTAAATGGTTTTAAGAATGTTGTTTTAGTAAGTAAGGCCGTTTCCAAATCTTCAGGCAAAGTTAGATTCTTTCTTTCGAATGTTAGTACAGGAATGCATAGCTTGGTAGATATAGACAATAATAGCGAGAATAGTATTGAGATTGAAGCAGTAAGCCTAAATGATTTCTTCGGTAAAAAAATACCAACCGTTGGTGTTATTAAAATGGATATTGAAGGTGGGGAGTATACCGCGCTTGAAGGAATGGATCGCTTATTAAAAAAGAATAAACATATGACTATTCTTACCGAATTTTCACCTTACTCGATTATAAAAGCTGAAAAATCTCCACGCGGTTTTCTGAATTTATTAATGTCATACGGATTTAAATTATATAGCATTGATGAATCAAGTAAAAAGTTAATATCAATAAAATTACAAAAGTTTCTTACCGATTGTCCTGTGGATCGTGACTGGCATGTTAATTTACTGGCAATTAAATAAACTTTTAATGTTTTCTGGCTACTGCAAATAAAGATAAGCCAAAAGGAATTTCACTTTTGGTAAGAAATTTAGTTTCCAAGTTATAAATATTAACAAGCAATCTATTAATACTCTTTGGTAAGCTTTGAACATCAGATTCAGGTTTTGCCTTTAGTAGACTTTCTGTTAAACGTTTCAAGATAGCTAAGGGTAGAAAGAATAAATTAATGTAAGATAACTTAATAATTTCGAGTCCTGCTCGATTAAGTTTATTTTCAAATTCTTTTTTACTGTAACGTCTTTTAGTATGGATAATTATATCGTGACTACCTCTTAACCAGTTGTGAGCAGGATTTTTGACAATAAGTATCCCACCTGGCTTTAAAACTCTCTTGAATTCCATAAGGGCAGCTAAGTCACTTTTTACTTCTTTGTGATATAAAACATCAATAGAAACTATAGCGTCAAAGCAGTTATCTTTAAAAGGTATTTTTTCAACAGAGGCCTTTTTTGTTTTTGTGATATTATTTTTTTTAGCTAACTTTAATGCCTCGCTACTGGCATCAATTCCATAAATTTTACCAAAAGAATTCATTTTTTTCATTAAAAGCCCAGTGCCACACCCCGCGTCAAGAATGATATTATTTCTTTTCTTTTTTAAATATAAATTAAGAAAAGTTATTACAGCGTTATGTGTACCGACGTAGTAAAAATGGGTTCTTTCGTTGTCAAAAATATTTTTATATTCAGTTTTTTCCATTACCATCTCATCTTATCTGTTACCATTAATTTTATCCAGAGTTTACCTAATTCAAAAAAGGTAGTTAAAATCCGGTCAACTCTAAAAAATTGTGATTCACCCCATCTACGTTCTTGATGATGTACAGATACCTGACGAAATTTTGCTCCAGCCCTTTGGGATTTTTTAACAAGTTCAACACAGATAGAGCCGCTGTTACTCTCTAAATTGAGCTTTCTTAAAAGCGTACGTCTTATTAATCTAAAATCGCAATCTACATCGTAAATCGGTAGAAAGAACATCCATCGGGCGACGAAGCTATAGAGATTACCCACAAAAATTCTATATGTTGGATCCTGTCGGGACATTTTTATTCCATTAACGATATCAATATCTTTAGTTAACAAAGATAAAAGAATAGGTAACTCTTTTACATCATACTGGCCATCCCCATCGGTATAAAAAACTAGATTCTTGGAAGATGCATTAAATCCAGAGCGAAGTGCACCACCATAACCAAGGTTCTTTTCGTGAAAAACGAGTTTAAGACCCCTATATTTTTTAGAAAGATTTTTTAAAACCTTTCTACTTCCGTCAGTAGAGTAATCATCAATAACAATAACTTCATAATTGGAAGTTAATCCCTTTAAAATTATAAAACTATCTTCAACTAATTTTTTGATACTTTTAGCATCATTATAACAAGGGAAGAAAACAGAAATTGAATATTTTTTCTTCGCCATTAATTGAGAGCCTCTTTTATGGCAGCAGTATAATCTAATTTCCCTCTTCCGTAAACAATCATTTCTGCCAGTAAACCAGTAGAAATTAATTGTACACCAATAATCATTAACAACATGCCTAAAAATAATAGGGGATGTCGGGCTTGAGTGCTTCCTGTAGTTATTCTAAGATAAGCTATATAAATTCCGATTAAAAATCCTAAAGAAAAAGATCCAATCCCTAGTGTTCCAAAAAAATGACCGGGTCTCCTGATAAATCCGGTTAAGAAAATAATTGTCAAAAGATCAAGAATACCCTTAATACCTCTCCCCCAACCGTATTTCGTTTTACCGTGCAACCTTTTACGATGAAGTACCTCAACTTCACCAACTTTAAAATTTTGCCTGTGAGCGATTATGGGAATAAATCGATAAAGTTCCCCGTAAAGGTTTAAATTTTCCACAACAATACGGCGGTATGCCTTAAATCCACAGTTGGTATCATGAATTGGTATTCCTGTTAGAAACCTCGTTAAAAAGTTGATTATTCTTGAAGGAATTACTTTTTGCACTTGTGGATCATGTCTTTGCTTCTTCCATCCGGAAACAAGATCATATCCACTATCAATTTTTTTAAGAAAATTGGGAATTTCCTTTGGATTATCCTGTAAATCGGCATCCATAGTAAATATGATATCCCCCCGTGCAGAGTTAAATCCGATTTGAAGAGCCGTTGATTTACCAAAATTACCTCTTAAACTAATAACGCGGACTCTCTTATCCTTCTTGGATAGTCGCCTTAATACTTTAAACGTATTATCTGTTGAACCATCGTCTATAAAAATTATTTCAAAAGTTTTAAGGTTTTTTACAGATGAGAGAATTTCCTGAAAAAGTATTTCTACAGATCCCTCTTCATTTTTGGCAGGGATAACAAAAGAAAGTTTTGGTTTTTTCATTTCAATTACATTGGTTTTTGATGTTCGATATCATATCATAAGCGGAGCTTGAAAACAAAGAATTAAAACAAAATGAAAAATAATCCATTGGTGTCAGTTATCATTACCACTAAAAATGAACATGATGTAATTAGTGATATTTTAGAGAGTATAAAGAAACAGACTTACCGAAATTCTGAAATTATTTTAGTTGATAATCATTCCAGTGATAAAACATTAAATATAGCTAAGGGATTTACCAAAAAAGTTTTTACCAAGGGTCCAGAGCGATCAGCTCAAAGGAATTTTGGGGTAGAAAAAGCTCGTGGAGAGTATGTACTAATACTTGATGCGGATATGGTTCTAACAGAAAAAGTATTAGAGGAGGCTATAGAATTATTTGAAAAAGAAAAAGCAGTTGGGGCAGTAGTAATTCCTGAGAAGTCGTTTGGAATTGGTTTCTGGACAAAGTTTAAGATCTTTGAGAGAGAGTTTTATGAGGGAGAAGATTCTATAGAAGCCGCAAGATTTTTTAAGAGAACTCTTTTTAATAAATTTGGTGGTTATGATAAATCAATAACCG
>CABIKN020000059.1 GCA_902200405.1 Candidatus Roizmanbacteria bacterium
AGTTGTATTTGAAACCGTACCTGCTTTCGGGCTCATCTTGTATTGTACAAGACTATCGGTTGACAAGAAGAAGAAGAAGAAGTAATATTAATTTGTTACTATTTCTCAAAACTTAATTATGGTTGATAAAGCTCCACCCGTTGCGTCAGCAAAAGATGCTTTAGAACGTGCTGATAAAATTATGCCAACCCTCAAAGTCACGGAAAGTACCCGTATTTTAGAAATGCGAAAGGTAGTTGATCAAGTAGAAAGTACTATTCCAAAAATCGGCCCTTATGCTAGAGTTTATGGAGAGAAAGGAAGTAGCAATAGGTTTGCTGTTTTTAATGAACCGGTAATATTTCAAAAGGAAGGCGAAGGCGCAAATGAAGTGAGTACAATAGGACTTGTTTTTGCCACTCAAGACGGATTTAAAGGCGACGTAATTGGAAATGTAAAACAAAGTGAACTTGAACGCGAAATGTGGGATTTGAAAAGAAAAATTCCAGATTTGGAGAAAATCGCTCATGAAAAAGGCGTAGATTTTTCATACTCTGCACGTGGTCGAGAAACTGGTGTTTATATAGGAGGATGGGGTGGCGTAACATTAACTGATGTGCCTGAAGAGCATATTGTTGTCGAGGCAATTGAAACAAGCATCGCTAAAGCTCAAGAAGGACCAAAAAAATCAATCGCTAAGAATCAACAAACTATAAAAGCAGCTGCAGGTGCACAAGCGTCGATTGCTCGAACAGCTGTAAAATAAATAATTCTTTCATAACTTATAATAATATTCTCTTGCATAAGTGAACAAGTGTTTACTATAATAATCTTCATATGATCGAAGACCGACTATCAAGTATCAAAAAATTTTTCCGCCGAAACAGACGCCTACCCTCTTATTCTGAAATGTTAAAGCTTTTTAATATATCTTCTAAAAATGCCGTGTTTAAAATAATTAATAAATTGATCGATCTTGGATTTATTGAAAAAGATAGTAAAAAACTCTCTCCAACAAAAAAATTTTTTGCTCTTCCATTACTCGGGGTCATTAAGGCCGGTTTCCCAATCCTAGCTGAAGAAAATAAGGATTATTTAACGATTGATGATTATTTGATTGAAAATCCACAAACTTCATTTCTTCTTAAAGTTTCTGGTGATTCAATGACTGGAGTAGGTATATTTGAAGGTGATATTGTAATTATTGAAAGAAAAAAAGAGGCAAATATTGGAACCATCGTACTTGCCCAAATCGATAACGAATGGACCTTAAAAATTCTTAAGACTGACAGAAAAAAACATATTAATTATCTGGAAGCGGCCAACCCTAAATACCCTCCTTTCTATCCGATTAACGACCTACAGATCTATGGTATCGTACGAGGAGTTATTAGAAAGATTAATTAACTTTGTCAATTCTTTTTCTGTTGATGTTATGACGGTTTGATAATTACCGATCAAGTTGAATATAAGCTTTTGATTGTTATGATCTAACTCCGAAAAGATATCATCTAATAATAAAAGTGGCTTTTTTTTAAAAAAACTTTCTAAATATTTTAACTCATTGATCTTCAGCCAAAATAATCCCAATCGTTGTTCGCTTCTTGAACCGTACATATGAATGTCTTTTTTTGCCGCTGATTTATCTATTAGAAAAATATTATATTCATCTCTGTGCGGTCCAATTAGTGTTCGTTTGATTAATAATTCTTTTTGCAAAGATTCTGAAAATCGTTCCTGACTAATTTTATTTTCTATATATTTGATCGAAAATTCTTTTGAATCTATCGTTGTATTTGAATTTAGATAAGTAATATATTCTCGTCTTTTTAAAATTAGATAAGATCCATTATCGATTAAAAGCTTATTCCAATAATCTAGCTCTGCATCAAGATTTAGATTATTAAAACCTGTCTCTAATATTTTATTTCTTTTTCTTAAAGCTTGATTATAGTTAGTCAACCTTTTTTTATATTCAGAATCAATACTTGATAAAAATTTATCAAAATATTCGCGCCTTATTGACATTGTTCTATCAATTATTTCAATCTGTTCCGGAGAGAATAATACCACTGTAATGAGATTTTTTAAGTATGATTGACGGCCTTTTTTAGTTTTTTCTAGAAAAAATGATTTACTTAGACCAAAATCACCAATGGTTAGATCTATCCTCAGATTACTTATATCTTTATTTATTTTATCTTCTAATTTAGCAATAACATATCCATTTTTTTCATTAAAAATAATCAGTTGTTCTTCGCGACTTTCTCTAAAACCTTCTCCTTTCAAGATAAAATAAATTCCTTCTAATAAATTAGTTTTCCCACGGGCATTATTTCCAAAGATCGCTGTTAAATTTGGATTAATATTAAAATGTTTTTTCTCAAAATTACGGAAGTTGTTTAAAGAAATTGATTTAAGAATCATGCGATTGAGCTAATAACTGTCCCCTTGAATTCTTTACCATCAATAATTTTTTTAAGGTTTTGCATATTATTTCCATTAGCTATAACTACAGTTAGATTTAAACTTTTAGCTAATCCTGTTGCGATTGGATCAAAGGGTGAGTTATGTCCAGGGATCCACTTATCACCCACTAATTCCCTCATTGCTTCCCATGTGATTTTTTTTAATGGCTTAGCATCAGAAAATTTACCAGGATCCTTATCAAAAACGTAGTCAATGTTCGACAGGTTAATTATCATTTTTGCTTTATGATCACGCGCCAGTATTACTGCGTCGTAATCTGTAGAACAACCGGGCATCCAACCAGCTCCAATTGCTACCGGTTCCGTCCAATTTTCAAGTTTTCGGTCATAATGTTGTATGACTCTAGGATTAGAAATATCTTGGAAAATCGTTCTAAGTAATTGTCCATTAAGATGAGTTGAATGAATCCCCAACCAGTCCAAGTCTTCTCTTGTCAGCTTTCCAATCACAGCGCTCCCTGCCTCCTGATACCGTCGGGCTAATTTCCCTCCACCGGCAATTAACATAAATCTCTTGCCATTAGAAACCTCTTCTCTTATTAATTTGTTTAGTTTGATTAAAAAATCTGTATCAATCCCGCCATTGGGAACAATCAAGCTTCCACCTACGGAAATAACTATTGGAGATTCTTGCATAGATACATTGTAGTTTATTAAATTAAAATATTCCACCGCCAAGACCAAAGATCGCAGCAATTAACCTGGTAATTAAAAAGGATGCAATTAAAAGTATAAAGCCAATAATTCCAGAAGTAATTTTTGCTTGACCGGCCTTAATTTTATCTGGATTTCCTTGTGACATCATATAGTCATATCCTCCCGAAATCAAAACAAAAAGAAGGACAATTCCCGCCATTGGCATAATAAAACCCAAACCTTTGCTGATAATTTTTCCCAACGAATCAACGCTTGAATCAAGAGGGCCTTGGATTGATTGAGAACCTAAATTAAGAGATTGGGCTAATAAAATTTTCATACAACTTTTTTGTTATTTGAATCTTCCTGCGGTTTCAGATCGGCTGGTTTATCTACTTCTTTAGCAGGCGATTCGGGTACTTTTAGCTCTTCCGCTTTTGGTTTTTTGACAGCTACAACTTTTTCTCCATGTTTTAAACATTTTGGACAAATTACCGTTGTATTCTTAATAATTTCATTTTCAAAGTCCCAACCACATCCCTGACAGTGATATTTTTTGGTTACTATCGGTTGAAAGACAGTCTTTTCAATTTCAAAGATCAGCTCATCTTTATCTACCCTTGCCCTGATCAAATCTCCAATTTTAACCTTACCTTCAATGATCAAATTAGAAATTGGGTTTTCAATTAGTCTTTGAATTGCCCGTCTTAAAGGTCTTGCTCCATATAGTGGATCAAATCCCGCCTTCACAACTTCAGTAATAACTTCATCAGTATAGGCAAATCCCATATCTTGCTCCTCAATCATTTTGACAACACTTTTCATCTGTAGTTTAACGATCTGTATCATATCCTGAAACCTTAAGGGTTCGAAAACAATTACTTCGTCAAAGCGGTTAATAAGCTCCGGTTTAAAAAATTTAGTTAACTCAACCATTACTTTATCTTTGATGCTTTTAAATTTATTTTTATCTACCGCGTCTTCTTCTTTTGACTTTTGACTTGCACTTTTGACTTTTGACTTTTGACTTTTGACTTCGTTTTTCAACATTTCATCTTGTATCAACTTTGTTCCTAAATTTGATGTGCAGATTACAACTGTATTCTTGAAAGATACTACGTGACCTTTATTATCGGTCAATCGTCCGTCATCAAGTATTTGAAGAAGAATATTAAAAATGTCAGGGTGGGCTTTTTCCACCTCATCAAAAAGTACTACGCTATATGGTTTTCTTCTTACAGCTTCGGTTAATTTTCCACCTTCTTCATACCCAACATAGCCAGGAGGTGCTCCAAGTAATTTAGCCACCTCATGTTTTTCCATATACTCAGTCATATCAAATCTAACCATTAATTCTTCACTACCAAACAAAATATCTGCCAGCGCTTTTGCCAGTTCAGTTTTTCCTACGCCTGTTGGCCCAAGAAAAATAAAACTACCAATCGGACGAGCGGCTGATTTGAGTCCAGCACGACCACGTCGAACTGCTTGAGAAACAGAGGCGACGGCTCCCTCCTGGTCAATTAATCTTTTGTGAATGATATCCTCCAAATGAGCTAATTTTTCTGTCTCAGAAGATGAGATTTTTGCAACGGGAATTCCTGTCCATCGAGCAACAATATCCTTGATAATATTGACTGTCACTGCTCCTGTTGATTGGCTTTTTTTTAGATTAAACTCCTCTTTCTTTTCTTTAAGACCTGAACTAATTTCATCTATTTTTGAACGTAATATTCTTGATTTAACTTTATCAGCTTTTTTTTCTGACTCTTTCAATTCTTGATTTAACTGGGCAATTCTTGTTTCAAGTGATTTTATTTCCTCAGGTAATGAAATTAATGGGAGACGAACTGCAGCCGCCGCCTCATCAA
>CABIKN020000060.1 GCA_902200405.1 Candidatus Roizmanbacteria bacterium
CTTTGTTTTAATAAATCTTTCAACAAACACTAACCCGTACCCTGCGAATAATAATATTCCCGGTGTTTTGGTCATGGTTGCCAACCCTCCAAACAAACCCGCCCACCAAAACTTTTCCTTTTCAAAAAAGAAAAGAGATAACAAAATCATCAGCAAAAACAAACTTTCCGGAGCTCCGACTGTCCGTACCACTAAAAACCGAGGTAAAAATAATAAAACCGCCGCTAATACCAAAGGATTTTTTGTCAGTTTAAATTTCTTAAGCAGAAAATAAAAAAATAATACTAGTCCAATCGTTGCCAATAAATTCACCCCTACCATCGACTTGAGATATTCCAACCCGTTAACTCTAAAACCCGTTAACAGATATAACTCTCTAACAGTTCGAATTAATATTGGATACAACGGCAAATGGGCAGCAAAATAATTGTTTGATAGAGGCATTTCAAGTCCTAATTTTTCAATCGCCAGTGGTTTATAAAAAGTTTTTGCCGGCACAATATATAATGGTCCATCGTATTGTTTATAAATAGTGAGTAAACCAACACTCAACCAGAGAACAATAGTAGAAATTAAAACAATTGATGTTAGAATTAAATAAGAATATATGCGCCGCATACTTAACATTTTAGCAAAAAATCGGATTTTAATCATTGTTTTTCTCATTGGAATCTTTTTACGCTTCTATAAACTAACGGGTTTTGTTACTTTTTTGGGTGATCAGGGCCGCGATGCTATTATTCTTAAAAGAATTATCACTTTAGAACATTTTCCTGCGATTGGCCCCCCAACGTCAATCGGCCAGGTTTATCTTGGGCCATTTTACTACTATTTTATTGCTCCCTGGCTTTTGTTTTTTAATTACCAGCCAGTAGGATTAGCCTTTGGCGTCGCCTTTTTTTCTGCGCTTGGAATTTTAATAAATTACATAGTTGTCAAAGAGTTGTTTGACAAAAAAGTCGCTTTAATCTCTACTATTTTTTTAACTTTTTCTTCTGTAATGATTGATTTCTCCCGCTTTTCTTGGAATCCAAATCTTCTACCGTTATTTACTTTACTGACGGTTTATTTTGTAATAAAAAGCTTGAAAACAAACAAGTGGTATTATTTTGCCTTATCTGGGGCTTTTATTTCTTTCTCCATTCAACTCCATTACTTGGCCTTATTCCTAATTCCTCCTGTTTTTATTATTTATTTGTCCGATTTATTAAAAGAAAGAAAGCAATTGATTCGTAAATTTGTTTATTTGTTTATTTGTTTATTTTCCTTCATATTTTTTACCTCTCCCCTAATCATCTTCGATCTCCGTCATCAATTTTTGAATAGCAAGCTTTTCTTAGCTCTTTTTAAATCTTCAGGATCAACCTTATTAACTAAATTTAATAGCCTTTTTGATTCTTTTTATTTTTTGAATCTTTATTCACTCAATATTAATTTGAATAGATTCTTAGTTTATCTTCTTTTGCTTTTTCTCTTACTCGCTTTTGTTACTTTGGTAAAACGAAGTTCTAATTTTAAAACTTTTCTTCTTTTTTTTCTTTTAATAATGCTGGGAATGTCTTTTTATAACGGCCCTAAACATCCACATTATTTTGGAGTTCTTTACCCATTTTATTATATTATCATCAGTTATTTTTTAGTTTTCCCAAAAAAATCATTTTGGGAAAAATTCATAACAATTGTTTTCGTTATCGGTTTCATTTTTCTTAACTTTCAAAAATATCCTTATTTTAAACATCTTTCAAACAATCAGATTTCACTGGCTCAAAATATTGCTAAAAAAATCTATAACAATGTAAAAAAAGACAAATTTACTGTAACTGCTCTGCCGGAAAAATATTCTGATTCAACATATAGATATTTCTTGGAGATATGGGGAAAACGGGCTATTGAAAAAGATTCTCTAAATAAAGCTGATGAACTTTTTGTTGTTTGCGAAAAAAAGTGCGATATTATTATTGGTAATCCTATGTGGGACATTGCCTATTTTGCACCGAATAAGATTGTTGGAGAGTGGACTGTTGAGAATGTCAAGATTTATAAATTGATAAGGTAAGTCAAAATTCAAAAGTGAATTGTCATCCCCTCGTAGGAGGGGATCCAGTCTATAATTACATTATAAAAAAACAAATAAGGTGATTTTAGTCTGGATTCCCGCCGGAGTCTATCCTCGTAGAGGACGGGAATGACATCTGTTTTGCTTTTGACTTTTAATTTAAATATGCAAATATCTCTAATTATTCCTTGCTATAACGAAGAGGTCAATATCCAAAAAGGCGTCTTAGATAAAATCGGCAACTATACATCTCATGATGAAAGATTTTCTGAAGTCTTGATCGTTGATGATGGCTCAAATGATTCTTCAAAAGTTGTTATTAAAAATAAATATTTAAAAACGTATCCAAAATTTCGCCTTATCCAAAATTCACATCAGGGAAAAGCATTTGCGGTGTTAACCGGTATCAAACAGGCTAAAGGCGACTATGTCATCTTTACTGATATTGATCTGGCAACACCAATTGATGAAGTGGAAAAACTGATAGCTAAAGCAAAAGAAGGTTGTCAGATTGTAATCGGATCGCGAAATAATAGTCGCGCAGGTGCGCCTTTACTACGTAAAATTATGGCTAAGGGATTTATTCTTATCAGAAATATAATTATCAGTTTAAAAGGAATCAAAGATACGCAATGTGGATTTAAGCTCTTTGAAAAACAAGCTGCTTTAAAAATTATAGATAAGCTCCAGGTTTTTCATGATAAAAGAAAAGCTGAGGACTCTTCAGTCTCGGCCGGATTTGACATTGAATTTTTATTTTTAGGACAAAAATTGGGTTACAAAATTATTGAAGTACCGGTTGTTTGGAGACACGTGGAGACAAAGAATGTAAACTTTATCAGGGATACGATTGAGACACTGAAGGATATTTTTAAAATAAAACTGCTTGATTTAAAAGGTAGATATAATTAACCTTCACTTTATAGACTTTATGAACTTTATAACTTTATAAACTTTTTTGGACTTCCTTAATCGCCTCTCTGTATTTACAATAATCACAATCCTTTCCTGATTCCGGAAGTTTACCATTTAAACATTTATGAATGTCGATAATAGTTTTTTCAATCCAGGAACCGTCTCCAACATAAGGTAAGATTTTGATATCAAACTCCAATTTCCCATCGAACGCTTCTTTATCTGCGTCTCCGTTACAATAGACAAAATAACCAGTTGAAGAAACTTTATGATTGTTTTTACGGAAAAGCCATTGATAGATTTCCATCTGTCTTTTATATCCAATCTGCCAATCGGAATCCAGTGAGACTTCTCCAGTTTTGGAGGTTGCCTTATAATCAACAATCATTAGCTCCCCTGCCGGATTAACCCAAATATCATCTATTCCGCCTGTAATATTCAAGTTGGTTTCTTTATGCAAATACTCTATCCCTCCCCGAAGGGCGTCTCTCCATTTATCCATATTATTATTCTTCAAAGGGACTGCGTTGATTTTATAAGTTTTCATTAATGGATGCGGGGTGCCGTCGGCGCGATGGAGATCAAATTCTTTTTTTAATAATTTATCTACGGCCGAATTAAGTGAAAATGGAAATCCCGGCGGTTGGGCAACGCCTAAACGTCTATCAAAATAAAAACAACGAGGACAGTTTAAGAATGAATCTATTTTGGAACGGCTTAAACGAAATGGAAACAGTGAACCTGGTGTGTAAAGATAAGTTTTCCTTCTTGGATTATAATATTGGGACATAGAATTATTATAGTTGATATAATTTACTTTAGATTATGAAAAAGTTCTTCCCGATTTTATTTTTAACAATAATTTCAGCTTTTTTAATTTTTTATCATTTTCCGGCAATCCCTAAATATTTAGCATACGATGAAGTTGAGTTTACTAAGCTCGCGTTATCTTTAGATAATAAACCATATGCCCCTTATTCCCAACTGGCAACCGGTCACTCTACTTTGTATTTTTATATTTTATTAGCCTCATTAAAAACTTTTGGAATAAACGTTTTTGCCCTCCGCTTCCCCGCAGCAATTTTTGGAATTTTATCCGTGATATTTTTTTATTTAATAATAAAAAGAGTTTTTAAACAATCGAACAACCTGCCTGCCGGCAGGCAAGGTGAAACAATGAAACAATGGCTTCCTTTCATCCTTTCTCTCATCCTCCCCTCTTCTCGCTGGTTTCTCAACTTTTCCCGCTTTTCATTTGAAGCGACTTTTCTTTTGTTTTTGGAATTAACATCGATATATTTTTTGCTGAAATTTAATGAGCTTTCAAATGTAAAGAAGTCGAATTTTTTAGCTAATCGCCAGGGGCCCCCGTGGGGGTGTGGCGGGCTAAAAAATCCGACTTTGAACATTGTGTTTTCTGGTCTTTTTGCCGGCTTCGCCTTCCTCTCCTACACCCCCGGCCGAATCTTTTTTATATTACCAATAGGATTTTTACTGATTCGAAAACAATTTAACCCCACTTCGCCAAGGCTACGAGGGGCAGGCAATGAAACAATCAAACGAATATTTCTGTTTTTAATCCCCTTCATAATCATCATCACGCCTCTTACCTTACATCTATCAACGAACCAGGATTCAAGAATAGATAAATTATTTTTTTGGAGAAATCATGAAATGACAATGAATGAAAAAATTGTTGGAACTGCCAATAACGTAAAAACAATTACTCTAATGTTTTTTACCAAGGGAGATATGAATGGAAAGCATAATTACCCAGGCAAACCCG
>CABIKN020000061.1 GCA_902200405.1 Candidatus Roizmanbacteria bacterium
AGAATCAATTATTTAGGAGCGTGTCTATTGTAATAGAATAACACGGAAGATGTACTATTTCTCATTTCTTCAAAAGTTAAAGCTCGCCACTAAATTTTATTACTCCGTGGGAACCCTCCCCCAAGGGGAAATCCCAAGTCGTAAAAAATTAAGCGTCTCACTTTTGCCTTTCTACTTTATAACTTTATGAACTTATTTATAATATTCTTTTACTTGGAAAAGGAAATACATTGAGATCAACCCTCCAATGATTAATCCTCCAATATTAAAGCTGATAATATTTTGGACAACTCCAACTAGTGCGCTCCAATATAGTAAAGTCCAAGCTTTTTTAGACCTTGAAAATAATCCGGGAATAGCCAAACCTTGAAGCACGATCATAACTCCTAAAAATAAAACATTAATAATAAATCCTATTCCTAAAAATGGTCGTCCCGTCATCATTCCTCCCACAAATCCGAGAGGAGCTAAAATCGTTCCAGCTCCAAGTAGAGCTAAGACTCCCGGAATACCCATAACTACGCCAAGAATTGCTAAATATGGCGCAAACTTGACGATGATCTCCTTAACATTTTCTGGAAGTTGAAACGGTGCTTTCTTTACCAAATATTCTTCCAGTGTAACTTCTAATTTACTAAGGGCTCCCCCGAAATCAGCATCACCAGTTGTTTTGGCCATAGATTTATTAAAAAATTATAATATTAATCCGACTAACATGATCGCTGCCGGAATAAGATATACAAATGATTTTAACACACCTGTTTGTAATAATTTTACAACCGTTGTTGGAGAAGCGGAAATTTTGGTCAAGATTATCTCGGTTGGGGTTGCCGATGGGCCTGGGGTATTAGAAATAACCGGCGTCACTGTTGGGGTATTAGAAATTAATGGCGTCACCGTTGGTGTGTTGGAAATAATTGGAGTCGCAGTTGGCGTTGGTGTTCGAGTCGGGGTTGAAGTTAGAATTATTTCGCCTGTGGGAGTTGGAATAATCGTTCCAACTAATGTTGTTGTTGTTTGTGCTTCCTGTTCTTTACTACCACAACCACAAGTACTTTGGTAAGTCCCATCCCATTGACCGCCATCAATCTGAATAACTCCACAGAAACATGCTGGAGGCTTACCTTGCCCTAAATCTTTTACTGAATTATAACCGACACAAGTTCCTCCGGTATAACCATTCTTGCCAAACTCACAATACCAACCACCTTCACCAACTAATCCTGATCCTGTTCTTACAGTTATCCCTCTATCAACAGCTCCTTGATTACACCCGCCCTCACTACCATCATTTGATATACAAAAACGGTTTCCATTTACATCACATGACATATATCCTCCTGGGCATCCACCAGCCGGCACATATGTTTCTTCTTTCATTCTTTTTTCTTCCCGCTCCTTCTTCTTCTTTGCTTCTTTATCTGCATCCGCCTGTCCGCTTTCTTCATACACCTTCCTTTCTTCGTTACATTTTCTAGTATTACTCCAATCAGAACAATCAAAGCCAGCTTTTTGTTGAGTGGTTAATAAGGTATTGTTATAATAAGCAAATCCAATTACTGATATTAAAATTACTAAAAATAAATTTCCTATTACCAAGAACTTATTGATTTTCTTCTTATTGGCTGATTTTCGTAGTGGAGTAAAATTTTCCATAAAAATAGTATAAAGTATTTTCTATCCAGTATCTAATATATAGAATGCTTACTTAACGAGCTCAATAAATTTATATGAATACTTATCATCTTGATGTTTTTCTTCAAAGACAATTTTATTAAACTGAGAATAATCTGGAAAAAATGTATCAGCGTCGGGATATTCTTTATCAACTAAGGTTAAATATAATTTATCAGCGTATTTTATTCCAAGTGAGTATATTTGCGCTCCCCCGATAATAAATATTTCTTTTTTTTCGTATTTTTTTCCTTTTTCAATTGCCTTCTCGATCGAGTGACAAACAATTACTCCCTCAACTGCATAATTTAAGTCCCTTGTCACAACAATATTCACTCTATCTGGTAATGGTCGAAACTTTTCCGGCAATGATTCGTATGTTTTTCTACCCATAATAACAATGTGGTTCGATGTTAGGGTTTTGAATCTTTTAAAATCTTCAGGAATATGCCAGAGCAGTTTATTATCTTTCCCAAGTTCACGGTTTTTGCCTATTGCAGCGATTATACTGACTTGCATAGTAGTAAGTATAAAGTATTAAGTATTAAGCACCTTAATCCAAACTTTTAATTAAACCGTTTATTAATCTCGATATTTCTATTGTTTTATCAGCTAAATAAATAAAAACTTCTTTTTTTATGTAATTTAAATCTCTCGCAATTAATAGTTCGTTTTGTAATTCTGTTAATGAACCTAAAGAGATATAATAAAATTGTTTTTTGTCCTTACTAGTTCTTCTGGAAAAACCTTCAGCAATATTAGAAGAGATTGAAACAACCGCTCTTTTAATTTGTGAAGTTAAACCATATTGTTCTTCTTTAGGAAATAATTTTAATTCTTTATAAACATTAACTACGAGAATATGTGCTTTTTGCCAAGCAATCAAATCTGTAAAAGAATGAATTTTTTGATTCATGGTTTGTTTTATTCTTAGTTTTATACTTAATACTTACTACTTAATACTTGATACTCTTTCTAGAATCCTCCTACCACTGTTACTTCTCCCTTGATCGGTGGATAAGGATTATAACCCTCAATAATAATATCTTCTATTTTGAAATCGTCAATATTTTTTACATTTGGATTTAATTTAACTTTTGGAAATGGTCGCGGTTTTCTTTTCAATTGCTCGCTGATTTGATCTTGGTGATTTGAATAAGTGTGAACGTCACCAAAAGTATGGACGAAATCTCCAGCTGGAATACCAACGATTTGCGAAATCATCAATAAAAGAAGCGAGTAGGAAGCAATGTTAAAGGGAACGCCCAAAAAAATATCGGCACTTCGTTGATAAAGCTGTAAGTTCAACCGGTTGCCTAAAACATTGAAATGAAACATCGTGTGACATGGTGGCAAGGCAACTGATTTTTCCCGTGACGGAGCCATTTCATAGATATAAGCTGGGTTCCAAGCAGAAACAATTAAGTGTTTTCGAAATCTTTGTTTCGGATCTTTGAGTTTATTGATCACCCAACCCAATTGATCAACAGCTCTTCCACCGTCGGCGGGCCATCTACGCCACTGAACGCCGTAGACCGGCCCCAGTTCACCATATTTTTTCGCAAATTTTTTGTCTTTCTTTATTTTCTCAATATATTCTTCTTGAGTTAATTTTGGATTTTGTCCCTCGATAAACTCGGGATCCTGAGCTTGTCGAATGGAGGATTTCGGATTTCGGATTTGAGCTTCACAGAAGCGCTTATAACCCCACTCGTTCCAGATATGGACATTATTATCTATTAAGTATTTAATATTTGAATCACCCCGTAAAAACCAGATCAGTTCATGAGTAATTCCCCGCATAAAAACTTTTTTTGTCGTTAAAAGGGGGAAACCTTTCGATAGATCAAATCTAATCTGCCGTCCAAAAACACCTTTAATGTAAACTCCGGGATTTCCCCAGACCGGTTTTTTCACGCCGTTTTTGAGAATGTCTTTGAGAAGATCTAAATATTGTTGCTCGCCTGTGTTCATAAGAAAAAATACTACCAATAGACCAATACTACAAATACTACCAATGAATGATTAAATAAACAAATAATAAAATTATTTAATTTATTTCCCTATTTGTATATTTGATTATTCTGTTTTTTATTTATTGGTAGTATTTGTTTATTTGTAGTATTGGTAGTATTAATCAATTTATAGATCTCACCAATCAAATACAACGACCCTGTCACCACAATTGGCTCCTTTTTTTTTCAAAACAACTTTCCAGGCTTTTTTCAAATCCGGAATAATTTCAAAATCAAAATCTGTACGGGCATTGCGTGCAATGCCCCTACCAATTTCTATTGGATCAACTGATGCGTTGATCATATCTTGATTTTTTGTATTAAAACTTGTCAGAGTGATTGAATGTGCGCAAGGAATTATTATCTTTAACATATCCAAATAATCTTTTCCTCTTTTGAATGCTAATAAAAAAGTAAATTTTTTATTGGAATATTTTTTTATTAACGAATCAATAAATGCTTCCATTTTTTGCGGATTATGAGCACCGTCAAAAATAACAACTTTATTTGCAATTTTTTGAATATCAAATCTTCCAGGAAATTTTGCCATTTCAAAAACTTTTTTAACTTTCACTTTGTCAACAATAAACCCATCTCTTTGACTCAAATAATTTACCGCGGAAAGCGCCAAGCTAGCATTTTCTTGTTGATAGTCCCCGAGTAAACCGAGGTTTTTAATTAAATGCAATGACATTGGTATAATAAATTGAATACTTGCATTGCGTTTTTTCGCCACTCCTCGAATAACCTTCTCTGCTTTTGGATCTTGATTGATAGAAATTACCTGACTTTTTTCATTAATGATCATTGCCTTTTGTAATGCAATCTTTTCAATAGTTTTTCCCAAAATATTGGTGTGATCTAAGCCGATCTTAGTTAAAATTGAAAGTTTGTCCTGCCGTGAAACAACGTTTATTCCATCGTATCTACCACCTAATCCCGTTTCCATCACAGCATAATCAACTTTTTTTTCTGAAAAAATTAAAAATGCCATACCAACTAAAATTTCAAAATATGTTAAGGGTCCATGGAATGTTTTTCCGACCATATTT
>CABIKN020000062.1 GCA_902200405.1 Candidatus Roizmanbacteria bacterium
ATTAGAAATAAAGAATTCTTTATTTTTTGCTGATATGAGAATGGCGATTACCGGTAAAAAAATCTCCCCGCCTCTTAACGAATCAATGGAAATATTGGGAAAAGAAGAGTGTCTGAAAAGATTAAGTATTTGAAAGATGTCATCCCCTCGTAGGAGGGGATCCAGTCTATAAACACATTTTTTAAATGTATATTTAGTCTGGATTCCCGCCTTCGCGGGAATGACAAGCGTAAAAAAATATATGAATACGGAAGATTTAAAAAAATATAAGAAAGTTCAAACAATTTCCAGAGAAATAATTCAATTCCTTAGGTCTTTCATTAAAGAAGGGCAATCCGAAAAAGAAATAGCTGAAGAGGCGGAAAAATTCATGAAACAAAAAGGCATTAATTCGTATTGGTATTATAATCTTGGAGCCATGGTTTTTGTCGGAAAAAGGACCACAATATCAATATCAGGCAAAGACTATCAGCCAACTGATTTAAAAGTAAAATCAGAAGATTTGGTTACGGTAGATCTTGCCCCAGAAATTGATGGGTTTTGGGGTGATTATGCCAGATCCTTTGTTATAGTCAATGGTAAAGTTGGGGAGACAGAACAATCAAAAATACCGGAAATTGTTCAAGGAATAAATACGGAGACAATAGTTCATAAAGAGTTTCAAAATTTTATAAAGGAAGAAATGGAACTTCAAGAAGCTTATGCAAAAATGAATTTATTTATTGATAAACTGGGATTTGAGAATTTAGACTTTAAAAAAAATCTTGGCCATTCAATTGAAAAAAATATTGACGATAGAAAATATATTGAAGCAGGAAATAATATTAAATTTGGAGAGATTGACTTATTTACTTTTGAACCTCATTTAAAAAAGAAAAATGGTTACTACGGTGTTAGACTAGAAAATATTTATTATTTTAACAAAGGAAAGATTCAGATTTTATAAAGTATAATTTAGATATGAATGGTAAATTAACTTACAAAGATTCTGGGGTTAATTACGACAGAATCGACTACTTAAAAAGAATTGCCCAGCAATCTGGGAAAAAAACTATCAATAATCTTCCTAAAAATTATCAGGAAGTTTCTGCCAGCCGTGGTGAGTCAGCTCATGTTATTGATGCAGGTGAATATTATTTTGCCTCGGTCATAGAAGGGTTGGGGACAAAAAGTTTAGTGGCTGATGAAATGTACAAGTTAACCGGAAAAACTTATTATGACAGCGTTGCGTATGACACAGTTGCCATGATTGTTAATGATTTGATTACGGTTGGTGCCAAACCATTGACCTTGATGGCTTACTGGGCGGCCGGTTCTTCGGATTGGTTTAAAGATAAAAAAAGAGCTGATGATCTGGTTTCCGGTTGGACAAAGGCCAGTCAAGACGCTGGTGTTGTTTGGGGCGGGGGAGAAACGCCGGTGTTATCCAAAATTATTGATAAAGACTCGATTGATTTGGCGGGCTCTTGTTTTGGAATAATCAATCCAAAAAAGAATCTATGTTTGGGTGAAAAACTTCAAGCGGGTGACAGAATTATTTTATTTGAAAGTAGTGGGATTCATGCAAACGGCTTGACTCTTGCTCGAAAAATTGCTGAAAGTTTGCAAGAAGGTTACCTCACAAAAATTGATGGAGAAAAAACATATGGAGAATTATTACTAACATCAACAATAATTTACGCGAAATTAATTGAAGATTTACTCAAAAACACTATAGATATACATTATATGGTTAATATCACCGGACACGGCTGGAGAAAATTAATGAGACATAAAAAGGAATTAACTTATCGAATAACCGATCTGCCTCCAGTTCCGGAAGTTTTAAAATTTATTATTGAACAGGGAAAACTTGATTACAAAGAAGCTTATGGAAATTTAAACATGGGCGCAGGTTTTGCAATTTTCGTTCCAGAGAGTGACGTCACTCAAGTATTAAAACTTTCAGAATCTTTAAATATAAAAGCTTATGATGTTGGTGTTGTTGAATCCGGTGAAAAAAAAGTCACCATCGAGCCGAAAAATATTATCTTCTTAAAAGAAACTCTACAGGTACGTGCCTAAACGTATTTATTATCTATCGACATTTTTTTCCTTTCATAACAATCTAATTTACTACTTTTGTAGGTTATAAGCGATTGACTAATAAATAATTTTTTTAGAAAATATTTATATGAAATTATTTCAGTCTCGTACAATTAGATCCAAACTCTCAGATTTTTTTCTTAACGTTTCAGCATCATATTTTATGATTTTAGTAGTTTCACCAAGTTTTGCAAATAAAAATTTGCCCGATCTATACATAGCTTTAGTAAATAATTTTTTACTTGTTATAATATATTTTATAGGCTCTATTATAATTTTAGAATATTAACGATGAACAACTTTGATTTTTTTAAAGCTAGTGCAAGTATGCAATTGGCTGGAGCTTTAGTGATGATAGCATTTTTTTTGATGATTATAGCTATAAAAAAAACCTCTCACTAATGTTGTGCCAAGCCGTGTCTCAACCCCCTTTGCCCGCCGTAGTCTTTGACGAAGGAGGGCGCGGTTATGTATCGGGTGGCAGAGACGGATAGAATTCTGTAAAATATTACTATGGCAGCAAAAGAAATAATACATAGTCAGACAGATAACATTAGAAGGCAAATAATAAAAGATACAGGTAGTTTTCCTGGAACTTGTGAATATTCAAAGCAATTAGCTCAGTCTCTGGGGGGGGGTGGGTGTATATTTTGGAAACTCCATCAGAACATGGTTTAGATCATAAAATTGCAGTTTCGAGAATAGAAAATACTCATGAGGGATTAATAATAGATGTTACTCGAAATAAAAATCCTTATATGGGCAAAGTTACAAATGTTTTTAATTTTAAGCAGACTGCTTTAGAAATTGGAAATATTTATGGACTTCCTGGATGGAAAATGATGTTAAATTATTACGGTTAATTAAAAATATTTCTTCAAATTCTTCTTTATCCTATCCTCAATCGGATACTCAAAAGCTTTGAATTTTTTGCCGGTGAGTTTTTCGTAAACTCCGATGTAACGCTGGGCGACGGCGACGATCAGTTCTTTGGCCATTGGAGGCGGAAGACCATCGCCTCGGTAACCGCGTTTTACATACCATAATCGTAAAAATTCCTTATCAAAATTTTCAGGTTCCAAACCTTTATTAAATAGCGCTTTATAAGTCTTTGAGATCCAAAAACGGGATGAGTCAGGTGTGTGTATTTCATCAATTAAAGTTAACTTACCATTATGCAATCCAAATTCATATTTTGTATCAACAAGAATCAAACCCTTTGAAAGACAGAGCTTTGTCCCGTACTTGAATAAAGACAAGGCCGTTTTCTCCATCTGTTTGTAAAGTTTTTCACTGACCAATTTTTTCGCAATTATCTGTTCTCTGGTCAATCTTTCATCATGACCCTTAGCACCGACCAATGGGTGAGTGGTTGGAGTGATGACAGGTTCTTCCAATTTCTGATTCTTCTTAAGTCCGTCTGGAAATTTTAATCCATAGATCACTCTTTCACCTTTTTCATAAGAACCCCAGATTGAAGTATTAGTGACTCCGGAAATATAACCACGGACAACCATCTCAACTTGGATCGGCTGACAATTTTTTGCAACTGAGACATTTGGATCGGGGACATCAAGGATATGATTATCTACAATATGTTTAGTTTTTTTAAACCAAAAAGCCGCCAGTTGATTTAAGACAGCTCCTTTGAAAGGAATGTTTCCGAGGATGACATCAAAAGCTGATTGGCGATCGGTAGTGATCAAAATTCTTTTTTTATCTTTAAAATAAATATCACGGACCTTTCCCTGAAGTTTTTTTCCTAAAGGTAGATTAACGGTTTTTAAAACTTTTGGAAGAGAATTTAGAATCGCTTTTTCAGTGATCATATCATTTTTTTAGAATTTCTAGATATTTTTTAATCCCAAGAGTTTTTAGTTTTTCCGTTTTTTCTAAAACAGAATCTTTTTGCTTGGTTCGAAAACTATCCAATTTTTTTGCCAGTTCCGGATCGGAAGTTGCCAAGATTTGAACAGCCAAAAGCCCGGCATTTTTAGCGCAGTTGATTCCAACTGTTGCAACTGGAATTCCCGGAGGCATCTGGACGATTGAAAGAAGCGAGTCCAAACCTTCTAAAGATTTTGATTTAATAGGAACCCCGATGACAGGTAGTGGAAACATGGCCGCAATCACACCAGGGAGATGGGCGGATCCTCCGGCTCCGGCAATAATTACCTTAGTACCTTTTTCAATTGCGGACATTGCATATTCTCTCGTTGCCTCAAATGTTCGATGGGCGGATAAAACCAGAACTTCGTTCATTACTCCAAAATTATTTAAAATATCAACCGCTTCTTTCATAACACCTAAATCAGAATCACTTCCCATAATGACGGAGACTAATATTTTACTCATAATTTTTTAATAATTTTAACTAATTCTTTAGCTCTTTCAGGTGCGTCTCCAATATGATTTTCAACTTCCATTAATTT
>CABIKN020000063.1 GCA_902200405.1 Candidatus Roizmanbacteria bacterium
ATCGCTCCACGTTGAAGCTTCTCCCCGTGCAAATGAGCCATATAAAACAATCCTGTCCGGGTTGACAGTTTTGACAACCTTCTTCACAAATTCGTTTAATGGTTTTTTAATAGTTTTTCTATCCATAAATATATTTTTTGAGCCTGTTTAATTAACGGCTCAACTTTATTTTTATCAGAATAATACTGACGGCTTAAATCTTCGTATCTGGTACGCATAAAGGCTTTCGTCAACTCTTTTGTATTTTTTATATCTAATTCCTTAATATTTAGTTTTGCTTGTTGTAAAAGTTGATCAAGATCATGAATCTTTCTTGGTAAAATGTTTCTTTCTTCAACAATATATGCTTTAATGATTTTCTCAACTGCTTGTTGCCAAAACATGATTGCATAAACATACCTTTTCGTTTTCCATGTCATTTCGGCTATTTCCTTATCTTCTTTGGCAATATTAAGCCATTCCTTAGTTTCTTTTTTCATTGTCACATTTTATCATAAAAATTAGATTATGATCTAAACAAATTTTCGCAACAGAATGACGAATGTAATCTTTAGGATTAAATTAATTTTTGAACTATCTGAAGCAGGTTCCATGATTACAGAATACGCTGATAAACAAAGATTTTCAATAGCTAAACAAAGACAGTCTTATTTAAGACTGTCTTTGTAAAGAGTGTCCCTTTTTAAATCGTAAGCAAGAATTCTTCCGCTGAAACAATTTTAGTTTTTTTAATTTTTTTTAATTTTAAGATGTGTTTTTTATCTCCTGTAATTAGGTAATTTGCTTTTGCCTCAACGGCTACCTCAAGAATTTTATTATCTATTAGATAACCTTTAATCAATTTAACTGTGGTTCTTGGTGAGATAATGATAAAGCTTTCTTTGATTAAATCTTCGGACTCTTTTAGCTTTTCATCATTGAAGTTAAATTTTTTTGTGAGCACTTCTTTCAATTCGTATAAAATAAACGGAGAAACGTAAGCTTCAATCTCTCTTTCTTGAATCAAGTAAATAATATCTCTTGGCTTCCCACCAAACACGATTGCTGAAACAATTATATTAGTGTCGAGAACGACTTTAATCATTATTTTCCATTTCTAATTTCATCGATTATATCCTCTACATCTTTTTCTTTGATATTCTGTTCTTTCGCTTTTTTTTCAGCGTATGAAAAAAGTTCAAATAATTTCTTATCTTTATTGACATAGCTGATTACTGCTGTTCTAATAAGTTCACTTCTGGTAGAAAATTGTTTCTCAGCAAAATCATCCATTATCTCAACAAGTTTTTTTGGTAAAGAAATATTTACCGTCTGAGTATTCATATACATAAAACATACAATAGTTGTACATTATTGTCAAGCGGATTTTTCTTATTCATGCCCAAATTCTATCAAAAAAATGGGGTCAAAGGATGATTGCGTGGATTGGGCAAGTGAATAAAAATTATGAATATTTTTTGACCAAAAATCCACCAACTGTGACTAAGATTATTAAAGTTAAAAAAAGCCAA
The DNA here is from genome assembly GCA_902200405.1 of Candidatus Roizmanbacteria bacterium. GTDB lineage: Bacteria > Patescibacteriota > Microgenomatia > UBA1406 > GWC2-37-13 > GWC2-37-13. The sequence goes on from CABIKN020000063.1 coordinate 1,512, forward strand.
GATAACGTGTCCATAATTATTTGCTAATTAAATAACTAATAACATAAGAAATTATAGCTAAAATAATACCAAATACAAACATAGATAAAGAGAATTTTTTATCAGAAATAAAGTGAACGAAACAATATTTTTGAATTATTATTTTTCATAACTTTTGATCAATCTTATCACTGGTATTTTTATTTGTCAGTAGGGTATAACCTACAAAAGTAGGTTAACAGATTGTTGTGAAGCTAAAAAATTGATGATATGCCATCAGGTTATTCATACCCAAATTCTATCAAAAAAATTGGATTGATTACCGCCGTTGTGTCTTAGCACAACCACCGAGTCAATTTAGCCGAGACTAAACAAAGACAGTCTTATTTAAGACTGTCTTTATAAAGAGTGTCCCTAAATTAGGATTTGAGTATTAGTAAATATTCTTCTCTGGAAATTTTTGCAGTTCTTAAATTATTTTTGATAATAAAAACGGGAATAGTTCTATACATCGGAATAACGACCGGTCTTGTGAAGCCTTGTTTTTCGTAGATTAAATGGTCACCTTTTTGTCTTACAAAAACCCAACCTAATTTTTCGAAAACTCTACACAGTCTTTTGTAGTCAACTGGATTGATCTTCACTTTATAGATAAAACGAAAAAGGTTGAATAATAATTTTTGGAAATGAAAAAAGTGATTTTTTTGTTGATACTCCCGCTTCATGCAAAAACTCCTCCAGATGACCTTTTCTTTTTACTTCCTCTAAAGTAATTTCAAGAGCCTGATTTACATTTTTAATCGCTTCTTCTTCTGATATTCCACAGGATGAAACGTCGAATTCTGGAATATAAGCAACATAAGGCGCCTCTTTTGCCTCTTTTTCATAAAGAATCTTGATTGTGACAGGATAATTAAATGATTTCATATTAGTGTTTCATTATAGCATAAATTAATAATCAATGACTTTACTTAAACTATACCAAAAATAAAACTATGGTTGGGGCAATGGTGGTGGTGATCTTTTTGTTTGGAACGATGTAGAAGAAATAAGTCAGTTCGCCGATTAAGATAAGGATAAGAATCACGAGAGCTATCTTCCACTTTTTATCCTTCGCCGCTACTTCATCTGGATCTGGTACGGGTACCCACATATTTTTATGTTACGCTGATTAAAAAGGATTTTCAATGGAAAATTTTCTCTTATTATTAAATCAAGGCTGTCAAAAATTTATCAGCGCTAATTACCCTTATTCCTTTTTTTAAGTAATTAATTCCCGATTTTTTAACGACTTGATAAACATATGGAATTTTTAATCTTTGCTGATAATACTCAAGGAAAGACTTTTCCTCTTCTAATTTTACCTCAACCGCAAACCAAGGTTTATCATCGACCGTAAAAAGAAAATCTACTTCTCGACCTTCTCTATCCCTTAAATAATTAAGTTGAGTTTTATAGCCTTGACTATTTTTAAGAAAATGAGAATATTTTAAAAGGTGTGACGCAATTAGATTCTCAAACCTCACCCCTTCATTATCTATCACTGACCAATCCCAAAGATAAAGCTTAGCCATTTTTTTTAGTGATCGAACAGTTTTTTTAGCATAAGGATAAATTCGGAAATGAAAATAAAAAAGTTCCAGCACTTTTAAATAATTAACTAACGTCTTATGGGCAACTTCCAAATCTTCTCTTAAATTATTTATAGATAAAAGCGATCCAATTTTACCTGGAAGAAGTTCAACGAGAATTTGAATAGCTGAAAGATCCTCTAGTGTTGTTAAGTCTCTGATTTCCTCTTTTATTAATCTTTCATTTTTTTCTATCTGCCATCTGCGCCAGTGAGTATCATTCTTTTTTAAGTATGGTTCTGGAAAGGGACCATATTTAATGAGTGTTTCCAATATTTTTTTACCATTAATATTTTCTGAAAAAAATAATTTATCAAATAGTTTATTATCTGTCTTTAACTCCAGTAGTTCCGCTAAACTAAATGGGTGAAGAACATATTGATGATATCTTCCCGCGAGTGAATCACCCCCCTTTTTGTAGATGTCAAGCCGTGCACTACCAGTTAATAATATGGAGTAATTGTTTTTATATTTATCAAAAATGCCTTTTATATAATTTTTCCAGTTTTTATATTTGTGTAACTCATCAAATATTAAAAGTTGTATGTCTGAAGGAAGCTCATAATTAATTATCTTTTTTCTATCAGGTTGATAATCCCAATTCAAATACGCATAAGTTTTAAAAAGGTTTAAGCCCATGTGTTTGGCTAAAGTAGTTTTTCCAACTTGACGTGGTCCAGATATAAAAACCATCTTTTCTTTGATATCTCTGACAATATTTGAGTCAAGATAACGATTCTTCATATGACTATTTTATACCATAGTCTAAATAAGTTGTCAAGTTTTTTGACTGATGTATAAATAAATCATCTTCTGAGTCATAGCTCAAGGCGATTGGTTCCATGTTTTCAGCCTACGCCGATTAGAATTGATTTTCAAGGGAAAAAATACATATTGTTATATTGACATATTAGCAAATTGCTTGTCAGTCGCTTATAACCTACAAAAGTAGCCTTTTAGATTGTTATGAAAGGAAATAAATGATGATAGACATCTAGTCTATCATCGCAGTTATCAAAGATTCAAGTCGTTTAAATTCAATTTTCTTCTTTGCTTCTCTTATCACCTGTCCGACTAAAAAGTTTATTGATTGGGTTTTACCGGCCTTAAGGTCTCCGACCGCTTTCGGATTGAGTCCTATTACTTTGATAATCATCTTTTTAAGATCATCATCAGTAATATCGTCAACTGTTACTGATTTTTTAAAATTATTTAAAATCTGATAAAGACTGTCTTTAGTAAAGACAGTCTTTATTTTTTTATTAACTAGTTGATTAACCAATTTAACAACGTCAAGCTTTGCTTTTACTACCTCAGTAAAAAGGCTGTCCAACCATTTGGCTTCCTCAGCTGTTTCAAAAAGCAATTCAACAATTTTTCTGTC
>CABIKN020000064.1 GCA_902200405.1 Candidatus Roizmanbacteria bacterium
GATCTGCCTGGTTTTGGCCAGTCTCAAGTTCCAAATACTACGTATGATGTTGATGATTATAAAAAAATTGTTTACATGTTTGTTAATAAACTAGAATTAAAAAAAATTAATTTAATTGGCCATTCTTTCGGAGGAAGAATTACTATCAAAATGGCCGCTGAAAATCCTGATTTTTTACAAAAAGTTGTTCTGGTTGACAGCGCTGGTATTTATCATCATAGCCAAGTTAAAACTTTTAAATTACTAATCGCTTCAATCATTAGACCATTATTCCAATTTTCTTTTATGCAGTCATTTCGCCGCAAAATTTACCAAATAACCGGTAGCGAAGAATATCTAGCTATACCGGCCTTAAGTAAAACCTTTTCCCATATTGTTAGTGAGGATCTAACGTCTTATCTACCTCAAATTAAACTTTCTACTCTAATTATTTGGGGGAATAAAGATAATAATGAGGCTTCAACTATTGCTGACGTTCAACTGATGAAAAAAAATATTCCTAATTCAAAATTAGAAATATTGAAAAACGCCGGACATTTCAGTTTTCTTGACAAACCCGAAGAGTTTAATAGAGAATTGATAAAATTTATTGATTAACTAATGTTATTCCCACGAAAGTGGGAATCCAGTCCTATGAAATATTTTAATCCTATTAGATTCTTTTATTTTCACCTGTTACTTCTTCAACTTGAAGAATATGATTTGGTTCGGTTTATGAACGCGGTCATCAACACCAAAGGAATTCCTCCCAGGCGTGATTTTCGCAAACCTTTAAAATATACTTTCAAAATTAAGCTTATCATGGCCCTAAGCTCTCTTTTGATTCTTTTTGTAGCCTTTTTTATCAGTAAAATATTTTTCAATAATCCATACAAAATGATTGCTTTAATCCTTGCTTACACCCTAGGACTATATTTTAGTTATATTTTTTTGATCATAATTAATGTTTTGCTTTATCCTGTAGACGCTTTTATTAAAGAATTAATAATTTTTTCTGCTAAAAATAAGATAAAAAAATTCAAAAATTTAAAAATCATTGGAGTGGCCGGCAGTTATGGAAAAACGGGGATGAAGGACCTGACTGCAACGGTTTTGGAAGAAAAATACCAGGTTGTTAAAACTCCGGAAAGCGTTAATACTCCTGTTGGAATTGCCAGAACAATTCTTAATGAAGTAAATGAACAAACAGAAATATTAATCATTGAAATGGGCGAATATTACCCAGGTGATATTAAAAATATCTGTTCAATTTCTCCTCCTCAAATTGGTGTTGTTACTGGAATCAATGAAGCTCATTTGGAAAGATTGAAATCAATTGATAATAGCGTCAGAACTATTTTTGAAATCGCTCAAAATATGAAAACAAACGGTCTTTTACTTTTAAATGGCAAAGATGAACATATTAAAAGTAACTACAAAAAATTTATCTCCGATCAAGAAGCATACTTTTACCAAGCAAAAGGAAGGATCGAATTTAACGAAGATGCTCCAGGGTTTATCTATCAAAAAATATTTTTCCCGGTCTTAGGACAGTATAATTTAGACAAAGTTGATGGGGTGATTTATTTGGCAAAAAAACTCAGTTTAACAGCCCAGGAAATTGAGAATGGTTTGAAAAAAATAAAAACACCGGCTCACCGGCTACAGCCGATTTTAAATCGTGAAAAAAATATTCTCGTCATTGACGACAGTTATAACGGCAATCCCGACGGAGTAGAGGAGGCCATAAAAACCCTATCTTTATTTAAAAAAAGAAGAAAGATTTTTATCACTCCCGGCCTGGTTGAAATTGGAAATAAAAGCAGAGAAGTCCATCAGAGGATAGGACAAAGATTAAACGACGTTGCAGATTTAGTAATTCTTATCAAAAATTCTGTAACACCCGGTGTTGAAACAGGGTTGATTAAAGCTGGATTTGATAAAAAAAATATTATCTGGTTTGATTCAATGATGGAAGCGCAAAATAATTTAGGGACAATTTTGAAGTCCGGCGATGTAGTCCTTTTTCAAAACGACTGGCCGGATAATTATGTATAATATCCCTATGAAAACAATAGGCGTATTCTTTGGTAGCAGATCTCCCGAGCACGACGTCTCTATCCTCACTGGGCAGCTGATTATCTCCGGTTTAAAAAAATGTGGCTATAATGTCATCCCTGTTTATATTGACAAAAAAGGTAAGTGGTATTCGGACGCAAGACTTGCCTCAATGAAATTTTTTATTGAAAACCCAACCGATTTAAATAAAAAGCTTGAATCATTTAATATTGACTTCAATAAGTCTTCCGGAAAAATTGTTAAGCAATCAGGTTTTTTAAAAGGTAACGCTGTCCTAGATATTGCTTTTCCTGCTTTCCATGGACAAAATGGAGAGGATGGAACTTTTCAAGGACTCTGTGAGATGTTAAACGTCCCTTACATTGGTTGTGATGTGACCTCATCGGCTCTCACCATGGATAAGGTTTTAACCAAGATGATCTATAAAGCTAATAACATTCCCACCGTTGATTTTGTTTATTTCAATTTGAATGAATGGCGAGTCAACAAAAAAAATGTTATCCAACAAATTAAATCACTAAACTGGCCGGTCATTATTAAACCTGCCCGACTAGGTTCTTCCATTGGTATCTCAAAAGCTAAAAATCAAAAGGAAATTGAATTTGGTATTGAGGTTGCCCTCCACTACGATGAAAAAGTTATTGTTGAAAAAATGATAGAAAATTTAGTTGACGTTACCTGTTGTTTGATTGGTAATGATAACCCAACTCCATCTCTCATACAGGAATCGGTATTTTCCAGTGGGTTTTTCTCTTATGAAGATAAGTATTTAAAAGGCGGGGGTGCTCAAACAGGCAACGCTACCCAAAGCATTATTATTCCAGCCCGACTTGATAAAAAAATTACTAAAGAAATTCAAGATGCAGCCAAGAAAGCTTATAAGGTAATCGGGTGTTCCGGGATTGCTCGGGTTGATTTCCTTTATGATAAAAAAACAAAGAAATGGTATGCGAATGAAATTAATACTTTGCCTGGAACTTTATATCATCATCTTTGGAAAAAAACAGGAATTGAATTTGAAGATTTGTTAAAGAAACTGATCGGTTTTGCCGAAGAAAAATATCAGAAGAAAAAACAAATTACTTATACTTTTAATTCCAACATTCTAACTCAAGCTTCGTCTAACAAGCTCTCTTTGAAAGGAATTTAATTTTATCCTTCTAGCCTAGCAAATGCGCCCGTCTCTTTAGACTTGGCAAACATATAACGGAAAAAAATAACTGCCCCAACAAAAAAAATTGCATTAAGAACTAGTGCTGTCACAATCTCAACAGAAGCACCCTGTCCAGCCAAACTTTTTCTCATCGCTTCAAATGCATAAGTAGGAGCAAGTAAATATGCAATACTGCGAAATGGTTGTGGAAGAATAGTAACAGGATAAATCACCGCCATAAAAGGTTGAAAAAAATTTATCAGGCCCCAGGCAAAAGCGGCCACCTTTGTTCCAAATCGAATAATCAATCCTAACATCACAATTCCAAATGAAAACCCAAAAAATACCAGATTGATAAATACAAAAAACATATTGGTGAGACCCATTGAAAAGATATTGAAATGAAAAGCCATCAAAGAAAGAGCGCTTGCTAACATCAAAACTATAAATGATTTGATTGTCCCAGTGATTCCAAAAGATAAAAGATATTCACTTATTTGAATTGGTGAAATAAAAATATTAGTTAGATTTCTCGACCAAACATCCCACAGACATCCAACCCCGATTGAATATTGAGCTATATTGACGACCTGCCAAAAAATCATGCCTGCCAAAACTTGATCAGTAATTAATTTACCTGCAGATCCAGTCAAATACAAAGCCATAAACCCAAAGACAATTATTGAAAACAACGGATAAAGAAAAATATCATTAAATATCTCAAAAGAATGTTTGGAAATAAATACTTCATGAATCAATATTGCTTTAATTCTATTCAAAGACATATTTTTCTCCTCTGGCAATTTGTAAAAAGACATGTTCTAAGGTTGGTTTTTTAACTTCTATATCAGTCATCCAAATACCAAGCTTGCTTAGGTCAAAAATTATTTTTGGCAATATTTTTTCTTCCATAGTAATATAAACGACATGCTCTCCATCGAAACGAAAATTCAATTTTTCTTTTTTCATATATTGAGAAATAATATCTTTTTTGTCATTAAAAGTAAGTCGAAGTTGGGCTACTTGGATCAATTTAGTCAGTCCTAAAGGCGTATCTTCAGCAACAATTTTTCCTTTATCTAAGAAAATTACTCTATCACAAATCCTTGTTACTTCAGCCATATTATGGCTTGTATATAAAATGGTTATTGGACGTT
>CABIKN020000065.1 GCA_902200405.1 Candidatus Roizmanbacteria bacterium
GCTTATTTTGAATGATGACATAGAATTTCGAGAGAAAAATGACACAATACAAAAGTTAATTCAGTTTGCTGAGGAGAATAATTTGGATGCGGTGACACCTATACTTCGAAATCCTGATGGGGAGGTGGAAAACTTTGGCTACAAAGTTTTGACTTGTGGGAAAGTGAAATTGATAAAGGAAGATTATAGCTTGGATTCCCGCCTTCGCGGGAATGACAGCAAGGAAAGCGGGGATGACACGGGGGAGCATCCCTCACATCCCTCAATCGATGGATTGACGGCGGCGTGCCTGCTGGTAAAGACGGAAGTATTCAAAAAATTAGGAGGATTTGATGAGAGTTTTTTTGCTTATTTAGAAGATATTGACTTCTTTTTAAGACTTAAAGCACTGGATCCCCGCCTCCGCGGGGATGACAAACCATCATTTGGAATAGCTTATGATATTGAAGTCTTACATAATCATATGACAACGACTAAGACGATGGGAAATTTTAAAGCCAGACAGGATATGATAAATTGGTGGAGATTATTTTTAAAACATCCAAAAAAATTTAAGTTTAACTTAGATTTTATAGTTGAGAGAATGAGAAATGTCTCGGGGTATATAAAAGCAAGCTTTAAATAGTTATTATATTATTCAACCACTTCTTCACCTTCAAAAACAATATCTCCCTCGTCTCCCGTAGTGTTGGAAACAGCTTGAGTAGGTTGAGTGAAAATAAAACTAGAAACTATTTGTTGATAAGTCGGTAATAATGAATCAGTGGTTATTGTGATTAAGACTCCTCCCTGATCAAGAGCCAGCGTGGTTATTAAATTTCCATCAATGAATTCTCGTCCATCAAGATCTGCCAGTTTAATTTTTTTTATTTTTCTGGCAGTAACCCGATCATCAATTTTTGTTAAATCAGAACTTTCTAATTTAATTATGATGACCCCTTTTTTTTGAGGATCGGTCAATTCAACCCAAGCATAAATTGATTGATCGGTAACTTTCTTTTCAGTGAGGAGCAAAGATTTTGGGTATTGAAAGCTAAAACCAGAAGGATTAGTATATGTTTTTAGTTTTATTGTCGAAGAAGCGACTATTGTAGGGGTGTTATTTATAACCCTTGTAGCAGGTGAAATAGGATTTTTAGGTTTTTGAGTCAAAAAAATAACAACCAATGCTAATAAAAATCCGCCTAAAATGATGGTGAGAACTTTTTTCATAATTGCTATAATTAAGTATAATGAAAAAAATTATTTTATTATTAGTAATCGGAGGAGTGTTTTTTTTTACTGGTGATGTTGAAGCAAAGCTTTTGCCAAGATTTACAAATATTAATAAAAGTGTTAGACAACGGGTAGTATCAAGTGGACTTGTTGTTTCTCCAAAACTTCGGTCTGATCGCCGAGCTATAGTTTTGACTCTTTCAAATTTACAAAAAGTCAAGAACGTTACTTACACCTTGATGTATCAGACAGATGGAGTTGATCAGGGCGTAGGTGGGACGCTTGATTCTTCATCTGGATCAAGCGTGACAAGAGAATTATTATTTGGGACATGTTCCGACGTATGTAGATATCACTCAGATATTACCAATATGAAGTTAGAGATTATTTCAGAGCTTCCTAATGGAAGGCAGACACTCAAACGATATAGAATAAAAGTCTAAAATTATAGACCACGCAATGGAAAAAATAATCAATATATATAAAAGAAACAGGATTAAATTCCTAATTTTTTTCAGTATTTTTGGACCGGCAACGATCACAGCCATGGCTGATAACGATGCCTCAGGGGTTGCAACGTATGCAATTGCCGGCGCCAAGCTTGGTTATCCGATTTTATTTGCCTTATTTTGGATCACGATTCTTTTGGCGGTTACCCAGGAAATGGGGATGAGAGTGAGTCTGATAACCCGCAAGGGGCTCGGCGATTTGATTCGAGAATTTCATGGAGTTGAAGTGGCAATATTTATCTTTATAGCTTTAGCGGTGGCCAATATGGGTACAATCATCGTTGATGTGGCCGCTTTTAAGATAACCGCCCAAATGTTAAATTTACCGGTAATTCCGCTAATCGCCATTATGATGGTGGCCATTTTTGCCTTTGTTATAAAAGGTAATTATAAATTGACCCAAAATATCATGCTTTTGTCTTCTTTTTTTTATCTTGCTTATGTTTTTTCTGCTTTTAAATCAAATCCAGATTGGAATTTAGCTCTTAAAAATTTAGCTTGGCCACAGGGGGTAAATTTTACTTTTAGCTATTGGCGAGACTATATAATCATTGGTCTTGGAGTGCTGGGTACAACTATTACGCCATGGGGGCAGTTTTTTATCAGCAGTTTTGGTTTAGACAAAAAAATTAATGCCGGTAAGATTTATTATTCTCAAATTGAAACTTATTGGGGAGCTTTTTTAACCAACTTTTTTTCTTTTTTTATGATTGTGGCAACCGCCGCAACTTTATTTGCCAACAAGATTCCTTTGATTGATGGAGTTCAGGCCTCGCTTGCAATTGAACCTTTTGCCGGGAAATTAGCCGCTTTTCTCTTTGCTTTTGGAATTATGAATGCAGGATTTATGGGTATTGTTATCGTCGGATTAACAACAGCTTATGCTTTTTCCGAATTTTTTGGATTAACGGGAAGTCTTGACGTCCCCTACAACAAAAGTAAAGTATTTTACTCGATTTTTATTGGCCAAATAGTCATTGGTACATTAATTGCAATGATTCCTGGAGTAGATCTTTTTAAAATTGTGGTGGCCAGTCAGATTCTTAACGCGATGGTTTTACCACCTATATTTTATTTTCTGATAAAGTTTACCAGCAATTCTGAGATTATGGGCAAATACGTTAATAATAAGTTTCAAAAATGGTTTGCGATCGGGGGAACAGCTGTTATTTTGATAGCGTCAATTTTTACTACTATTTATACTGTTTTTGCTTTTAAATGAATAAATATAAAAACGTCTTTGTTACTGGCTCGATTGCCTATGATACGATCATGAATTTCCCAAACGAGTTCCAAGATTATTTTCATTCAGAAAAACTTCATCAGATAAATGTTTCGTTTGTAGTTAATAAATTAGAGAAGCAACTCGGCGGAACAGCTACAAATATCGCTTACAATGCCGCTCTCATTTTAAATGAGAAATCAAAAATAAAATTACTTGGATCTATTGGAAAAGATGGCAAAGATTTTATTAATTTTTTTAAAAAGAATAAAGCCGATACCAGTGGAATAATAGTTGATAAAGTATTATATACATCGGCAGGATCAGTGATCACTGATACAAAAAATAATCAGATCTGGGGATTTTATTACGGAGCTGCAGAAAAAATTCCATACATAGACTTTAAAATAATAAATAGAGAAACCGATCTTTTAGTTATTTCGGCCAATCATAAAAATTCTTTTTTATATTTTCAGTCAGAGGCGATCAAAAATAAAGTCCTCTATTTTTATGATCCGGGGATGACATTGACTTGGATTACGGATAAAGATTTAAAAGAAGGAGTGATGAACTGCCGGTATTTAGTAGGAAATGATTATGAAATAGCGATGATAACGAAACGGTTGAAAAAAACCGTTAAAGAAATAGCAAAACATGGAGTAAATGTAATTACTACGTTAGGTGAAAAAGGAGTTGAGTACTATAATGGTGTCATCCCCGTGAAGACGGGGAACCATGGTAATTTTAGACTGGATTCCCTCCGGAGCCTGCCCTCGACTCCGATCGGGGGCGGGAATGACAATATTCTATTAATTCCTGGATTTAAGGTCGCAAAAATGGTTGATCCAACCGGAGCCGGAGATGCATGGAGAGGTGGATTTGTTGCTGGCTTATTGATGAATCATTCAATAAAAGATTGTTTGAAGTTGGGAAATGTTATGGCGAGCTTCGCAATCGAGAAATACGGGACCGTGAATCATAAGCCATCAAAGAAAGAAATAGAGAAAAGAATTAAACAATTATAATTCTTATAGATTCTGTCACTCGTGACGACTATTCCTCTGCGAGGCTCTGCCGAATATCTCGGCAATCCGCTTCTCGAGGAACCTTTTCACTTCTTGACACCTATAAGAATTGATCCAATGTTTAAAACATTTGATATTTAATATTAAATTGTCATTTGAATTTTGTCATTTATTATTATTTAATATTAACTTATGAAATCAGACATCAAAGATATTAAGCTTGCTCCTTTAGGAAATCAATTAATTAATTGGGCATATTTACAAATGCCGGTTTTGGATCTTATCCGCAAAAGATTTAAAAAAGAACAAACTCTAAAAGGTGTTACTTTAGCAGCTTGCTTACATGTGACATCAGAAACAGCGAACTTGATGATAACTTTGTATTGTGTCATTTTTCTCTCGAAATTCTATGTCATCATTCAA
>CABIKN020000066.1 GCA_902200405.1 Candidatus Roizmanbacteria bacterium
GAGCGATTTGGGTTTTCTATCAGGTAAAAACGCCAAGAAACATCCTGAAATTATTTTAGATTTTCTTAAATCGGAAATAAATCAAAATGATCAAAGTTGGGCATTTGCAATTGTTGCTTATAAACACAGATATCCAGCCTGTTGGAGATGTAAAACAGAATTAGTTTGGAAAGTAGAAGATGAGTGGTATATAGCAATGGATGCGAAGTCAAAAGTCAAAAGTCAAAAGTCAAAAGTAAATCAAACATTAAGAGAAAGAATGATTGGGGTGGCAAAAAAGATTAAGTGGATGCCGGAATTTGGTTTAGAGAGAGAACTTGATTGGTTAAAAAACATGCACGATTGGCTTATCTCTAAAAAAAATCGTTATTGGGGGTTAGCATTACCAATTTATGAATGTACAGGAGAAGAAGGTTGTGGAAAATTTGAAGTTATTGGTTCAAAGCAGGAGCTTGAAAAACGGGCTGTTTCAGGTTGGGGCGAATTTAAAAGTCATACGCCTCATAAACCATTTATTGATGAAGTAAAAATAAAATGCAAAGGATGTGGCAAGATTATTTCTAGAACTAACGACGTTGGTAATGTTTGGCTCGACGCTGGTATTGTCTCATATTCAACCATTTCTGAAGATAATCAAGGTGAGCCTTTATATTTAAAAAATAAAGCGGAATGGAAAAAATGGTTTCCTGTTGATCTGATTACAGAATCCTTTGCAGGCCAATTTAAAAACTGGTTCTATTCACAGATAGCAATGTCTACTGTAATGGAAAATACTCCTTCCTTTAAGCGTGTGCTTGGTTATGGAACTCAACTGGGCGAAGATGGTCGTCCGATGCACAAGAGTTGGGGGAACGCAATTGAATTCAATGAAGGTGCTGACAAAATAGGGGTGGATGTCATGAGGTGGTTGTTTGCTCGACATAATCCGGCTGATAATATGCTTTTTGGCTATAAAAAAGCTGATGAAGTTCGGCGCCAGTTTTATTTGATGTTATGGAATATTTACAAATTCTTTGTGGAGTATTCTAACTTAGACAAATGGTTACCAAATAAATCAAAAAAGCTCGATGCTGTTTTTTCGTCCGCCACACCCCCACGGGGGCCCCTGGCGATTCCTCAAAAACAGACATCTTCGCTTTTAAATTCTAAAAACGTTTTAGATAAGTGGATTTTAAGTCGTTTTGCGGGACTAGTTATCTCAGTTGAAAAAAATCTGAAAGAATTTAATGCTAAGGACGCAGCTTTGGAAATTGAGAAGTTTGTTTCAGATCTGTCAACATGGTTTATCAGACGGAGCCGTGATCGGGTTTGGGTTAATTCAGACAACGAAATAGATAAGAATAACTTTTATGAAACCCTTTACTATGTTTTAGTTAATCTATCTATTATAATTTCTCCTTTCATTCCTTTTATAGCAGAAGAAATTTATACAAACTTAACTAGTAACGAATCGGTTAATTTAGAAAATTGGCCCTTCTACTCTGGTTCGACTTCGCCCACCATCGCTCAGGATAAACCCGAGATAAATAAAAAATTGGAACAAGAAATGGAGACTGCAAGAAAAGTTGTAGAGTTTGGACAGGCAGAGAGAAAATTGACAGGAATAAAAGTAAGAATTCCATTGGCTAATTTAAACGTAAAAGCTGAGCCTGAATTGAATTTTAAATTAGTTTCAAATGAAGTTTGGGACGTTGTTCTGAAGGAATTAAATATTAAGAATATAACAATAAATGATGATTTTCATTACCCAAAAAAGGAAGTAAAAGTATCTGAAGAACAGTTGGTGAAAGAAGGGAAGTTGAGGGAACTGATCCGTGAAATTCAATCACAAAGGAAGTTGAAAAGTTTCAAAACAGATGAGATGATTGATTTGGTAATTCCGAATGAATTTGAAAATGAAATGCAATATATTGGTAAAAGAGTCTTAGCAAAAAATATTAAATTCGGTAATAAAGTTGAGGTTCAATCGAAATGAATATATTTTCGCTGATCTTTCTCTCGGTCTTTGGGCTATTTAATTTATTTGGGCTAAACCAGGATCTTTTTATACGCCAACTTATATTTCTAATTTTTGGGTTTATTATTTACTTTTTTTTAAAATCGATCGGTTCTCACTTTTTTAGATTGAATAGCAAGTTTATTTACTGGTTTTTTATTGCAATTTTAATAACTACATTTATAGTTGGTCTAGAAGTAAAAGGTTCAAAAAGGTGGCTAAATTTCTATATTTTTAACTTTCAAGGCTCGGAATTTTTTAAAGTATTTTTTATTTTATTTCTAGCGGATATTTTAACGATTAAAAATTTATTAGGAAACACCTTTTATAACTTCATCAAAATATTTTTATATTTTTTGATACCGTTTATTATTATTTTTAAACAACCTGACCTAGGAAATGCCATGATCTATTTTTTTATTTTCTTCACTCTATTGATGTTTTCAAATTTGTCTAAAAAATATCTTGGTTATTTGATCGGACTAATTATATTCTTCGCTCCGATCGGTTGGTTGCTGATGAGAGATTATCAAAAAGCCAGAATTCTGAGTTTTATAAGCCCACATTTGGATGTCCAGGGTTCTGCATATAATATGATCCAATCAGTCATTACGATAGGGTCAGGGATGTTTTTTGGTAGAGGTTTAGGTTTAGGAACCCAATCAAGACTATTTTTTCTACCAGAAAACACGACCGATTTTGCCTTCGCTTCACTAATCGAGCAGTTCGGATTTTTTGGAGGTTTTTTTGTTTTGATTTTTTTTACGATCATCACTATTTATTTAGTTAAAAAAACAATTTATTTTTATTATCAAAAATCAGAGGAAGATCAAAAGAAGTTTCTTTACTGTTTAGGAATGTTAACATATTTTATTTCTCAAACGATTATTAATCTTGGTATGAATATGGGGATTATGCCAGTTGCAGGAATTACCTTGCCATTTATATCCTACGGTGGATCATCTGTTATGGCTTTATTAATAGGTTTTGCTTTAATTCCATAAATCCAATTGCTAACGAATTATTTTCTTGTATAATTTATATCTATGGTTATGTATACAGTCGTTAAAACAGGTGGAAAACAGTATCTAGTTAAGGATGGAATGGAGCTAACTGTTGACTTAATGGATGCTGAAAAAGGAAAAAAAGTAGAATTAGATGTCTTATTAAAGTTCGATGATGAAGGTAAAACTTTTGAATTAGGAACACCATTTTTAAAAGAAAAAGTTGCTGCCGAAGTTATTGATAATGTATTAGGTGAAAAAATTAGGATAGCAAAATTTAAAGCTAAATCAAGATTTAGAAATGTCCGTGGTTTTAGATCAAAATTAACAAAATTAAAAATAGTTAAAGTTTAATTTTATAAAATGGCCCATACAAAAGCACAAAAAACAGTAAAAGGAAATCGAGATTCTAGGTCAAAAAGACTTGGAGTTAAGGTTTTTGGAAACCAGGAGGTCATTCCTGGAAACATCATTATCCGTCAAAGGGGTACAAAAGTTCATGCTGGTCAAGGAACACTTTTGGGTAGAGACTTTACAATTATGGCATTAATTAAGGGGAAAGTTGAGTTTTATAAAAAACAAGGAGAATCTTTTGTTCGGGTGGTGTAAAATTATCTAATGGTTCAGGATATTACTTCATTAATAAATCAGATTAAATCAGAAAACGATATATTCCAAAAATATAGACGAATTGATTATTTGATTAGAGAAAAAAAATTACGGATCATAGATCTTGCTAGTAAGATCGGTTATAAATCTTCCTACATTTGTCATCTTTTACGACTTAAAAAAATACCTGATGTTGTTATTGACGGTTATTATTCAAAATCGATAAGTTCGAGTCATATTTACGTATTATCTCGATTGAGCGATTCAAAGCAGATGATCAACCTTTATGAAAAAATTTTAGTCGAAAATTATACCGTTAAACAAACAGAGAGTGCAGTTCGAGAGGTGCTTTATCAAGTAAAAAGCATTGGCAAGTATATCAATAAAGAAAATACAGAAAAATTAACTGAGAAAATTAAAGAAAAATATCCAGAATTAAATATTCAGATTATTCAGACGAGGATTAAGGGGAAAGTTATTTTGGAAGTAAAGGGGGATTTGGAAAAAAGCACTAAGGTAATCAAGAGTATTCTTGAGTTGATTAAATAGGGTCGGACCCTCCGGGAGGGTCCGACCCTAATAAGACACTTCATTTGATTAATTGAGCGTGGTCTGATATTTTAAGAATATTATGGCGTTAATCATTTTATGAATAATCTACAACAATTTTTAAGTATTAAGGATGCTAGTATTTGGGCGAGCGATTACTTAAACAAGGTTATTAGTGAATCAAATATCTCTTACTTAA
>CABIKN020000067.1 GCA_902200405.1 Candidatus Roizmanbacteria bacterium
AGTCTAAAAAACAAAATTTACCGTTTATAGACCCATTATTTGAAACATAAACTTAAATACTGATCAATATCTGACCTATTATAGAATCTGTGACCACGCACACCACTACGAATTGAGCGTAAACGGCCGGCAGAGTCCCACCGTCTAAGAGTGTCTATAGATATCCCTAATAATTCAGCAACTTGTCCTATTGATAATAGTTTGTGCATAGTTGTAAATGTAAATCTATGTATATTTTAGCATACCTATGTAAATCTATGCAAGTGTTTATATATTTATCTTATGGACGTCCGTCTTGAAGATATAGACACACAACCTCCGAGGTTATGTGTCGTGTACAACCGCGTAGGCTGGATGAGGTTAGATTTTAAATCTGCCTGGGTAATTAGTGATCAAACCATCAACCCCTAATTTCTTCATCTTATCAAAACTATTTTGATCATTGAGAAGCCAAGCATTTAATGAAAGATTTTGTTTATGAGCTAATGAAATAAGTTCTGAAGAAATGTAATCATTTTCTATCGCTGCTCCGTTTGCTTTAGCATTCAATATGAGTTGTAACATTTTTTCTGGAGTTAAGCCAAGCATCATAATAATAAAAGTTTGAACCTCCGGAAATTTTTCCTTAACATTTTTCACTACTTCATGCCAAAAAGAATGAACAAATATATGAGGAATAATATCTCTATGTTCAGATAAAAAAATAATGAAAGCATTCGTCAATTCTTCAGCGATCTGCCAATCTTCTGCTTTTATTTCAATAATTAGTTTTTTGTTATATTTAAAAACAGTATCGATCACTTCTTCTAATGTAGGAATTTTTTCTCCATCTCCCGCATCTAATTTTCTTAATTCTTCAAAAGTATAGTCTTTTACCCACCCTTTACCATTAGTTGTTCTGTCTAAAATACCGTCATGGATAACAATAAGTTTTTTATCTTTACTCAAATGAATATCACACTCAACAACATCTGCATTATTTTCACAGCCTATTTTAAAAGCTTTTAGAGTATTTTCAGGAGCTAAACCGGCTGCACCACGATGTCCTACAATATATTGATTCATAATTTTGTTAAAAATAATTTTTCAAATTCTTCTTAATTCTCTCCTCAATCGGATACTCAAAGGCCTTAAAATTTTTGCCGGTGAGTTTTTCGTAAACTGCGATGTAACGTTGGGCAGTGGCGACGATTAGTTCGCTAGCCATTTTTGGTGGAGGACCGTCTCCTCGATAACCGCGCTTCACATACCATAATCGTAAAAATTCTTTATCAAAGTTTTCCGGCTCAGACCCTTTATTAAATAGCGTTTTATAAGTTTTAGCGATCCAGAATCGGGAAGAGTCAGGTGTATGGATTTCGTCGATCAAAGTTAGTTTACCATTATGAAGTCCGAATTCATATTTTGTATCAACAAGTATTAAGCCTTTGGAAAAACAAAGTTTTGTCCCAAATTTAAAAAGTTCCAAAGAAACTTTTTCCATCTGTTTATATAGTTTTTCACTGACTAATTTCTTTTCAATTATTTGTTCTCTTGTTAATCTTTCATCATGACCCTTGGCACCAACCAATGGGTGAGTGGTTGGAGTGATAACTGGCTCTTCGAGTTTTTGATTTTTCTTTAAACCATCAGGAAATTTTAATCCGTAAATTGTTCTTTCCCCCTTATCATAAGATCCCCAGATCGAAGTATTGGTGACTCCGGATATATATCCCCGGACAACCATTTCAACCTGGATCGGTTCACAGTTTTTGGCAACTGAGACATTTGGATCAGGAACATCAAGCAGATGGTTATCAACGATATGTTTAGTTTTTTTAAACCAAAAAGCCGCTAGTTGATTTAAGACCGCTCCTTTAAAAGGAATGTTTCCGAGTATTACATCAAATGCCGACTGGCGATCCGTTGTTATCAAAACTCTTTTCTTACCTTTAAAATAAATATCACGGACCTTTCCCTGGATTTTTTTCCCCAAGGGCAAGTCAACAGTTTTTAAAACTTTTGGAAGGGATTCTAAAATCACTTTTTCGCTAACCATATTATTTTAAAAAATGTTTGTCATTCCCGTGAAAACGGGAATCCATAAAATCAAGCACTGGATCCCCGCCTGCGCGGGGATGACACCAAATCACTATTTTTTTTCAAAACAGTTTCTTTCATATTATTACGAAATTTATCTAACTTTTCCGTTAGTTTTTTATCATTGGTTGCGAGTATTTGAACCGCCAATAAACCAGCATTTTTAGCTCCATTAATGCTAACGGTGGCAACTGGAATTCCGGGTGGCATTTGAACAATTGAAAGTAGAGAATCAAGTCCATCCAAAGATTTAGTTTTGATTGGAACGCCGATGACAGGGAGAGTTGTGATTGAGGCCGTCATTCCAGGTAGATGAGCCGACCCACCAGCTCCGGCGATTATTACTTTTAGTCCTTTTTTAATCGCCTCATTTGTATATTGACTCATCCAATCTGGAGTTCGATGAGCGGAAACAATGTTCATTTCATAGGAGATTCCAAACTCTTCTAATATTTTTGAAGCTTCTTGCATAACCGGCAAATCAGAATCAGAACCCATTATTATTCCCACGATTGGATTATTCATATTTATATTTTAATATATTTTCGGGCTTTTATGGCAATAGGTAATAATTCATCAAGGTCATCCCCAGTCACAGTAATATGACCCATCTTTCTTTCCGGTCGAACTTCACTTTTTCCATAAATATGGATAAAAGTATTAGGAAGATCTTTTAGTTTTTCTAGTCCAGTAACTTTTACCTTTCCTTTTCTTTCTCCAAGAATATTTATCATAACAGCTCCAGGTGTAATCAAATCGGTTTTTCCCAAAGGCATTCCGGTGATGGCGCGAATATGTTGCTCAAACTGTGAAGTTATTGAAGATTCAATCGTATGATGGCCGCTATTGTGAACGCGGGGGGCAATTTCATTGATGATAATTTCATCATTTTTAGTTAAGAACATTTCTATGGCAAAAACTCCAGCTCCTCCTAATTTTTTCAAAACTTCAGTGGCGATTTTTTTTGCTTTTTCTTGAACGGTTTTTTCCACTTGAGCTGGAGCTTTGACAATATGACAGATATTATTTTTGTGAATCGTTTCTACAACAGGATAAGTACTAACTTCGCCTTTGATATTTCTGGCAGTAACGACAGCAAGTTCTTTAATGAAAGGGACGAATTTTTCAACATAAAGTAATCTTCCCTCAAGTTTTTTTAAAGCTTGGTCAATTTCTTTTTCGTTTTTTACTAAAGCGTTTCCTCTTCCGTCGTATGCATCAAATCGGGCTTTCAATAAAATCGGATAACCAAACTCTTTCGCTACTTTGATGATATCTTCTTTATTGCGAACAGAAAGAAAATCGGCAACTGGAAGACCATATTTTTTTAGAAAAGTTTTTTGCTTTAATTTATCTTTTATTATTGAAAGTGTTTCACCAGTTGGATTAACGATGACTCCTGTCTTTGAAATTTCATCAAGGATTAAGTCGTCAGCCAGTTCAATTTCAAAGGTGAGAAAATCAGAAATTTTTGCCAGTTTTTTAATTGACTCTCGGTTATTAAAGTTACCGATAATTTGTTTTTGTGCCACTTGCCCGGCCGGAGAATTTGGGGTCGGATCCAAAACGTTTACTACAAAACCAAGTTTATTGGCGGCAATTGTCAGCATCCTTCCTAATTGACCTCCGCCAATAATTCCAATTCTATTTTTCATAGTTGGTTTGTTGTCATCCCCTTGAAGAAGGGGATCCAGTGCTTTATGTCTGGATTCCCGCCGGAGCCTGCCCTCGACTCCGATCGGGGGCGGGAATGACTCGAATTATCTTAACTAATTTTTTTGCTCTTTCCGGAGCGTCGCCAATGTGATTTTCAACTTCCATTAATTTTTCTAATTGATTTTTACTTAGATATTCACTGACTAATCTATCACTTAATAATAATTCCATCATTGGATTTTTTTTACCATTTTGAATATCGGTCCAGGCAATCATAGAATTAATCCTTAAAGCTTCGTGCATTTCCTGACGGTCAGCACCTTTTTTAACTGCTTCCAAAATTATGGATTCGGAGGCGGCGAATGATGCGTACTGTCTTAAATTAAAACTAATTCGATCTCGATTAATAACTAATCCACTGATGATTTTTTCAGCAGTTATCAAAATCTGATCGGTTGTCAAAAAAGCTTCGGCAATCACAATTCGTTTATTTGCCGAGTCATCAAGAGTTCTTTCTAAATAAGAAAGAGAAGCATTTTCACCGGCTACTTGAGGGAGGGTAGAAACATACCTAGCAAGGGAGCAGATATTTTCGCTACTGATAGGATTTTTTTTGAAAGGCATTGCTGAGCTGCCTACTTGATTCTTTCCAAACGGCTCCGACCATTCTCCGTAAAGAGGTGATTGAAGAATTCTTAGGTCTCCTGCGAATTTGGCAAGAGCCGAAGTAACCATCACTAAACTATTCAAAACAATAAAATCAAAAAGTCGGGGATAGACCTGACCACTGATTAGAATGGCGTCAATTCCCAAACTTTTCATTACTTTATTTTCTAGTTGATCGGCAGATAACGATTTATCTTTTAATAACTCTTTATAACTGGCGGCTGTTCCAACCGCTCCTTTCATTCCTTTTCCTTTAATATTTTTTTTAGCAAACTGGATAAATTCATAAGCAGTTAATAGATCCTGTGCATAAAAAGCGAGTCGATAACCAACCGTTGTTGGTTCGGCTGGCTGTAAATGAGTATAGCCTAAGCAAGGGAAGTCAGCATACTCGTCAATTTTATCAGCTAGCAAATTTAAAATAATAATAACTTTTTTCTCAACAATTTCCAGTGCCTCATGAATTCTTACCATATCAGTGTTATCAACAATGTCCATACTGGTCGCGCCCAAATGAATTTTGCCACCACCGATCTTTGCTTTTTCAGCAAATTCTTTTATAGCGGCAACTACGTCATGCTTGGTCTCTTTTTCCAGTTCAAAGATTTTTTCTATATCAATATTATTTTCATTATTTTTCAAATCTTCAAGTTCTTCCTTACTGACTAAACCTGCTTGATGTTGAGCTTCAGCGAGGGCAATCCAAATTTTTCGCCAGAGTTCGTATTTATGTTTTTCGCTGAAAATTTTTCGCATTTCATCGGATCCGTAACGCCAAGTAAGGGGAGACAGATAGGTATTAAAACTGAAGTTGATCATAGGTTATTATAGTCTGGATTCCCGCCTACGCGGGAATGACATCATTTTACGTTAATATTTTAACAAAATCTTTTAACTTTAGTGCTTCCTTTATTTCCATAGCAACTCTCTGACCAACCGAAACAGGCTCGCCGTAAAGATATCCGCTGTATGGAGTTGATGAAATCCCAGGCGACCCGGGCATGCGGGGAGAAATATCAATGACGACGATATCTTTTTTTGGCGGGCCGGCGGTAATGATACTTTGTAAAGCAAAAGGGCCGATGATTCCGGGAACGAACAATTCCTGACTGGTTTTGACAAATCTTTCTCCGAGCTCAAAAGCCTTTTCCAACATTGATTCAAGGACGGTGACGGCAATGTGTCCGGCCTCTTCATATTTAACACTGATTTTTTTAGAAACTTCTGTCTGATAAGAAGAGGGGATCTTAAGTAAACCTTCGATGTTAGTTTGCCTTCTCATGTCAGTTCCGAGTAACTCTAACCGGTCAGGAATAGGGGAATAGAAAAAATTAAAATTAACTTGAACGCCGACGATAAATTCTTCAATCACTGCTTGACCTAATTGTTCTTCAGTAAAAATACCTTGTTTTAATTTTGCATCAATTTGTTTTTTGTAGTCCTGATAATTTTCTGCTAAGAAAAAAGCTCGTTCAAAATTGCGGGTTTTTTCTTGAACTTTGATTAAACATAGACAATCAATCTCTTTTGGATTTTTAAATTGTTTAGAATATTTAATTCCTGCTTTTTCCAGCAAATAATATTGATTTTCGGCCCGACCTCGTTCTTCAATTTTAAGCAGTTGACGGTTGCCAAACATGGGGACTTCAAAATCATTTTCGATTGCTTCGTAGTTAAAATTTAAGTAAGCCTCGAACGAACGGTTGGGAATAAATATTGAATTTTTGTCAATTAATATTTTTTGAATTTCCGGTTTAAGTAAATCAGAGAATTTACTAAGAGTTATAGTTTCGTCAACACAACCTAATTTTCCATTGGTTTTATAATATTTTTCGTAAGTTTTTTCCCGGCCAATTTCTGTGATAACCAAAGTTTTAAATCCAAGATTTTTGGCGCCCCGGCAAACATCAAGAGCACTATGAGAACCGAGAGTGGCGATCGTAAGATTAGATAAATTGTAGGAATTTAAAATTTGTTTGATATTCATATTTAATTTTTATTAAAGCTCGGTTCGATATTTTTTGAACGCCACACCCCAATGGGGCCCCTGGCGATTTTCAAAAAACATCTTCACCTTGCTTTACTTATAAAAATTAAAAGCGAAGATATCAAATTTTTTTCGGTTTGTTGTTTTCCGATAAAAAATTTCAATATCAAGCTTTTCTAATCTAACACTAAATTTAATTTATTTTCCTTAATTGCATTTTTAATTTCACGGGCTATCCTTCGTCCCGTGCTCATTGGTTCATTATAAAGTAAATCTGAATAAGGCGAGCCTTCAATAAAAAGATTAGTGCCAGCCACAATCCGGGCAGAGATTTCAATCACATGAAATTTTTGATCAGGAGTAATCATCGTTTCCAGACAAAATGGACCAAATAATCCTTGGGGACTTATCAGTTCTTGAGACTTTTTAATGACTTTTTCTCCCATTTCGTAAGCTTCCGGTAACATTGACTCTCTTAAAACCAAGGGACTGTTGGCGACGACGACGTAACTTGGATCAACATTGAAGGGAATTCTTCCTAAGGCATCAACATTAGTTTCATATCTTCTATCCATACTTAAAATTTCCAAAGTTTTAGTCAAAGGACTATAAAAATAGTGAATATAAAGAGGGACCCCAATGATATATTGTTGAATAATAAACTGTTTATCTTTAAAAAGCTTTATTTTCTCAGTTAAATCTTGTTTGTTATTAACGAGAAAATATCCTTTACCGCCGGCGGCTCCAAAAGATTTTATTATGACCGGAAATCCCACATCTTCAATATTTTTAAATTCTTTCGGAGTATTGATCCCTGATTGCTTCAACCATTCTCCCTGTTTTACACGATCAAACTCAAAGTCAAGTACTTTTTTATTACCAAAATACGGAAGAGACATTTTTTTATTTCCTTCCACGCCAAGATAGGCGACGAAAGAACCGTGTGGAATAACGACAACATTTTTATCAATTAATTTTTTTTCAATTTTTGGAAATTCGGAAAAGGCATTAACTCCTACGATTTCATCAATGAAAGGATATCTTTTATAGAAAGAAATTTGTTTATTGAGAGCAATAACCAGAGTCTTAAAACCTTCGTCCTTAGCACCTTTTAAAATCTGAAGCGCCGAGTGGCTACCGAGAGTGGCAATAGTATATTGATTATTATTTTTCATTATTTAAAATAGTTTACCCCATTTTTAAAAATTTGTAACCCCGGCCCGAATTTTGGAAACTTTTCACCATCTCTTAATAATTTTTCTTTTAATAAAGGCCAGTTAGGGAGTTGGGTAAAAAACATCGCCCGTTCTGGATGAGGCATCAGGCCAAAAATTCTTTTGCTTTCATCGGTAATACCGGCAATGTTTTCCAAAGTCCCGGTCGGATTAATATTTGAATATTTTAAAACGACTAAATTTTTTTTATTTATTTCATTCAATACTTCTTTATTAGCAAAAAATTTACCTTCACCGTGAGCAATGGGTAAGGAAATTTCTTTAATTCCGGCTAACCAAGGAGTGTCACTGATAACTTTAAAATCAAACCAACCAGTCGTATAACGAGTCGACTCATTTGGCAAAAGAGCCACTTGGCGTTCTCCATATTTTTTGTTGAGAGCAGGGACTAATCCTAAATTAACAAGAACTTGAAAACCATTACAAATTCCAATAACGAGCTTATCTTTTGTTACAAATTTTGAAATATTTTCCCAAAGGTGATTTCTTAATTTTAAACCGTAGGCATTTCCGGAGCCGGTATCGTCTCCATAAGCAAACCCACCTGGAATAGCCATAATCTGAAAATCATCTAACAATCTTTTATTTTTTATTAAATCGTTTATATGAACTATTTGACCTTGACCGCCGGCCAGTTCAAAAGCGTACTTTGTTTCGTCTTCGCAGTTCAAGCCGTAACCGGATAAAATTAGAACTTTTGGTTTAATCATAGTTTTAGAAATTAAAAGTGCGCCACTAAATTTTATTTCTCCGTGGGAACCCTCCCCAAGGGAACTCCCAAGTCGAAAAAAATTAAGTGTCTCACTTTCACTTTATTAAATTTAATAATCTTTAAATGTCGACTTATAAGCTTTTTCTATTTCTTTAAGATTTAGATCAACTACTTTTTTATTATCTAATCCATTAATAATTAATCGTTGGTTATTTGTTACTTTCCCAATTTCTTTAATCGCATTTTCTTTCATAATTTTTTCAAATTCTTTTTTATTTTTTGGGTTGATTGTTACTAATATTCTACCTTGAGATTCAGAGAATAGAGTAAAATCATTACGTGTTTGTTTTCCATGAAATTTATTAAGAGAAATTTCAATTCCTAATTTTCCAGCAAGAGCGGTTTTTACTAAGGCCACTCCAAGACCTCCTCGAGTAACGCTAATAGCGGATGAAATTAATTGTTTTTGGCTGGCTTTGAAAAAATCTAAATAAAGTTTTTTATTTTTTTGGCCGTCTACTTTAGGAACGTTGTTACCTACGTATTTATTCATAGCAAAATATTCTGACCCGCCCAGCTCATCTTTGGTTTCACCAAGAATATATATTAAATCACCTGGAAATTTAACATCGATCGAAACTGTTTTGAAAACATCTTCAATAATTCCAATAGAAGAAATCAAAAGTGTTGGCGGAACCGATATTTTTATAGAATTACCTTTTTCGTCATAACCTTTAAAGTCATTGAACATGCTGTCTTTTCCGGAAATAAAAGGAGTTTCGTAAATTTTGGCAAAATCATAACAGGCTTCGGCAGCTTTTTTTAGTTGATAAAGTCTTTGTGGATCATTAGAACTGCACCAGCAGAAATTATCAAGTAAAAATATTTTATCAGGATTAGTGCCTGCGGCAACTAAATTTCTGATTGCCGTATCAATACTGGCACCCGCCATTTGGTAACAGTTAATTTCGCTATAGCTTGGATAAAGACCTTGTGAAATAGCTACGGCATGAGAAGAATTAAAAATTGGTCTTACAACGGAAGTTTCGCCATTGATTTTTCCTTCACCTTGAAGTGGTTTAATAACAGAATTTGCTTGAACTTCATGATCGTACTGAGAGGATATAAATCCAAAACCGGTGACATTTAATCTTTGCATCATCTTCAACAAAACTTCATTAAGATTTTTTTGTTGTGGAATAATAGGTTCTTTAAAAACATTTTTTACAGGAACTGTTTTCATTGGGCGGACCGGTAATCCGTCGTGTAAAAATCTCATATTAATGTCCATAATAGTTTTTTTGTGATAGTTGACGACACAACGACCGCTGTTATTAAATTTGCCAATTATTGTTGCCTCAACATCGCGGCTAATCATTAATTCTGAGAATTTTTTCCATTTATTTTTCGGGACTGCCAAAGTCATTCTTTCTTGAGATTCGGAAATCCAAACTTTCCAAGGTTCAAGTCCCGGATATTTTAAAGGTACTTTTTCTAAATTAACCAAACAGCCGTTTGATTCTTTAGCCATTTCGGCGACCGAACAAGAAATCCCACCAGCGCCGTTATCAGTGATACTGTTGTAAAGTTTTTGGTCACGGGCTTCCTTCACAATTGCGTCGCTTAACTTTTTCTGGGTGATTGGATCACCGATCTGGACAGCTCCAGCAGGGCTTCCAGAAGATAAAGCTTCGGAAGAAAAAGTGGCCCCGTGAATTCCATCTTGTCCAACTCGGCCACCAATAACAACAACATAATCGCCGGGTCTAGCTTTTTTAATAGCGGATGATTTTACAGGTAATAATCCCATGGTTCCAACAAAAACCAGAGGTTTACCTTGATATTTATTATCAAAATATAAAAACCCTTGAGGAGTTGGGATACCGGAACAGTTACCTCCGGAGTTTACACCGGCAACCACTCCGTCCATTATTCTGCGAGGGGAGAGTAATGGTTGTTTTTTTTCTTGATCACGAAAAAGAGGTGATTTTAAACTTGGATAAGCAAAACAAAATCCGAAGTAATTGACAATTGGTTTGGCTCCCATATCAAATCCGATGGTATCCCGATTAACTCCAACAATTCCGGTGATCGCTCCGCCAAAGGGATCAAGGGCGGATGGGCTATTGTGAGTCTCAACTTTATGGGAAATAATATAATCTTTATCAAATTTAAAAGCACCGGAATTATCTGTAAATACAGAAGTACATAAGTCACGGGATTTTCTTTCTCTAATCTCCACCGTAGCTCTCTTAATATAATAATTAAATAAGCCGTCTTTAATCTCGTCGATAGGATCGGCAAAAATTGTATGATGACAATGTTCCGACCATGTCTGGGCAATTGACTCAAGTTCAATATCAGTCGGATTTCGGCCTAATTTATCAAAGTGTTTTTTTATAGCTTTCATATAGGAGAGGTCAAGGGCAAGGGGACCGCGGGAAGACCCGTCTTTATTTTTGATTCCTGATTTTCCAATCGCAGTTAATTCTTCGTCAGAGATATTTAAATTAACTTCATCGACTTGATTTGCCGAAGTTAGTTTTACTTGTGGTGCAATTTTATTCATTCCATTATCTTTCAAATATTGTTTTTGACTTTTAAAATGAATTCGGTTGATTAAAGGATTAATTAATCCTTGACTAATTTTTATAACATCTTTTTCCTCAAGCTTTCCGTCGATGAGTAATAATTGAGAAGAAAAAACATCCTCATCCCCTACAAATTTTATTTTTAACTGGTCTTTGATTATTTCCTTGACGGTATTGGCAACATTGTCAGTAACGCCGGGTAAGAAACCCGTCTCGATTGCCCAGGTGAATTTACTAATCAAAGTAGGTTTGTTTATTGTAAATTTTTGATAGACTGGATTAGTTAAAGATAAGGCAATTTCTTTTAGTTGATTTTTATTTAGGTTTTTTTTGATCGTGTAGACATTAATTGCTTGAGCAATTGATATTCTTGAAGAAACCTCTATTCGATTAATCATATTTATCTCCAAATATTAATCCATTTTTTCCGATGTCTTTACGGTATTGCATACCTTTAAAATGAACGGCTTTTTTTCCGATTTGTTGATAGACTTTTTTAATTGTTTCTTCTAAAGTTTTTTCTGAAGCGTTGACAGATAAAACCCGACCACCATTAGTAATAATTTTTTTATCAACTTCTTTTGTGCCGGCGTGAAATACCTGAACTTCTTCATCTTTAATTTTATCTAATCCAAAAATTTGATCTCCCTTTTTATATTCACTCGGATAGCCGGCTGAGGTAAGGACAACGCTGACGGAAAAACCTTTTTTGAAAACTAATTTTTTATTTTTCAATTTATTTTTTTGCTGAGCGAGAAAAATTTCAACCAGATCCGATTCTAACTGCATCATCAAAGGTTGGGTTTCCGGATCGCCAAAACGGCAGTTATATTCCAAGACTTTTGGTCCCTCTCGGGTCAAAATTAAACCAGGGTAGAGAATTCCCTGATAGAGACAACCTTCTTTTGCCATTGCTTTGATTGTTGGGGTAACGATTTCCTTTTCGATCTGTTTGATAAGTTTTTTGTCTAAAAAAGGAACCGGAGCATAGGCGCCCATTCCGCCGGTGTTTGGTCCCTGGTTATTTTCGATTAATCTTTTGTGATCCTGAGAAGGAAGAAACGAAAGAAAATCTTTTCCATCGGTTATCACCATAAATGATATTTCCTGACCATATAAACATTCTTCAATAATTATTTTTTCTCCTGACCCGTCAAAAATTTTATCAACCATTAACAGACTCAAAAATTTTTCTGCCTCTTTTCTATTTTTGCAGATGGCCACTCCTTTTCCTAAAGATAAACCATCAGCTTTTATAACCCGAGGATACTTGGCGTGCTGTAAATATTTGGTTGCCTCACCAAAATTATTAAAAGCAAAATATTCAGCGGTCGGTATTTTATATTTTTTCATTAACTCTTTTGAAAAAGTTTTAGAGCCCTCTATCTGGCTTGCTTTTTTAGAAGGGCCGAAGATCTTTAACTTTTCTTTTTTAAAGATGTCAGTAATTCCCAAAACCAAAGGAGTCTCTGGGCCAACAACAGTTAGATCAATTTTTTTATCCTTAGCAAATTTTACTAATTTATTTATATCTATTACATCAATGGGAATATTCTCTCCGATTAATTTTGTTCCGGGGTTACCTGGGGCAAAATAAATCTTATTTACCAAAGGAGACTGTTTTATTTTCCAACCCAAAGCATGTTCCCGTCCTCCGGAACCGATGATTAATATTTTCATAGTTTATTGATTCGTAAATTAAAGCTCGCCACTAAATTTTATTGCTCCGTGGGAACCCTCCCCCAGGGGGATATCCCAAGTCGCAAAAAATTAAGCATCTCGCTTTTCCTGATGATTCTAAAATTTTTGTAG
The DNA here is from genome assembly GCA_902200405.1 of Candidatus Roizmanbacteria bacterium. Classification (GTDB taxonomy): domain Bacteria; phylum Patescibacteriota; class Microgenomatia; order UBA1406; family GWC2-37-13; genus GWC2-37-13. Next base: position 12,739 of record CABIKN020000067.1, read on the forward strand.
GTGTCACGAAATGAAAAGGTTCCCCGAGAAGCGGATTGCCGATTAAATCGGTAGAGCCTCGCAGGGGAATAGTCGTCATAGGTGACAGAATCTATAAAAATTTAACTTTTAATTACATAACTTAATTAATGACTCAACATAAATTTTATTTTCTTTTTTCTTTAATCTTTTATAAAGGCTTTCAACAGTATCGCCTGGTAAAATTTTTTCAAAACAACGATTTAAAATTTTTCCAAAATCAAATTCATTGGATAAAAAATGAACAGTCGATCCGGCATAAGTGGCTTTTTTATCCAAAAAGTTTTGAATGGCAACATCAGTTAATCCTCCTCGGTTCCACATGCCCTTTGTCCCATCTGGATTTAAAGCAACCCCATTCATGGTATCTGGGATCAGTCCGGGATGGAGATTAAGAATTTTATTTTTAAAAGTATCTATTAAAGATTGAGGAATGATTAATTTCCAGCCAGCCAGCGCGATTAAATCAACTTGTTGGTCAATTAAAAGTTTTTTCAAATCATCTTTTTTTTCAACAACAATCGTTGAAATATTATTTTTTTTAGCTCGTTGTAAACCAAAAGCATCTGGAGAACTACTTACAACAATAGCGATTTTAGCTTTTAGTTTATCGGTTTCAATGGCGTCAATAATGGCCTGAAGATTTGTTCCTGTTCCAGCATCGGAAATTAAAACAGCTAATCGTTTCATAATATTTTTTAACTAATCGTTTCAAAGACATCTTTCCTAAAACCGCCCTTAACTGACATTGGATATTTTCCATCGAAACACGAGGTACAAAGTCTGTTTGACTTAACTCTTGATGCTTTTTTTAATCCTTCCAAACTCAAATAGGCCAAAGAGTCTGCATCAATAAATTTTTTTATTTCCTTTACTGACATATGGGAAGCAATCAATTGTTTTTTATCTGGAGTATCAATCCCAAAATAACATGGATCGGTAACTGGAGGAGAACAGACTCGAATATGGATTTTTTTTGCACCGCAATTTTTTAACATTTTTACTATTTTTTTCATCGTTGTTCCACGAACAATCGAGTCATCAACGATAATAATTCTTTTTCCTTTGACAATTTCTCTTAAGGGATTAAATTTTAGTTTTACACCCATTTCACGAATATGTTGTTCGGGTTGAATAAAAGTCCGACCAATGTATCTATTTTTAATAAGGACTTCGCCGTATGGAATTCCGGAAGCTTTGGAATAGCCAATCGCCGCCGACGTTCCAGAATCAGGCACAGCGACCACCATATCAGCCCCAACGGGTGATTCATGAGCTAATATTTCCCCTGATCTTTGCCTGACTTGGTGGACGAGTTGCTTGTTAAAAATACTATCAGGACGGGCTAAATAGACATATTCAAAAAGGCAGAAACTTTTTTTTGTAGATTTTACCTTACCAACAACTTGTATTCCTTTTTCATCAATAGCGATTATTTCTCCAGGAGCGATTTCTCTTATAAATTTTGCCCCAACTGTATCTAGTGCACAAGTTTCAGAACAGACAATATATGCATCGTTTAATTTACCTATAACTAAAGGTCTAAAACCATAAGTATCCCGGAAAGCAATTAATTTATTTTTAGTTAAGGTGATCATACTAAAGGCGCCTTGAAATTTTTTAAAAGAAGAAAGAATTTTTTCTTCCCAATTTTTGCCCGTTGAATTTTTAATTACCCAACCCATAATTTCTGTATCACTTGTTGAAGTTAGTTTGATGTCAGGGGGAAGATTTTTGGCTAAATCCATTGCATTAATAATATTACCGTTGTGGGCTAAAGCAAACTCTTCATTTTTCATATTTAAAACTACTGGTTGAACATTACAAAGCTTATTACCTCCAGTAGTCGAATAGCGAGTATGAGCAATTGCCGCAAAGCCTTTAAGAGAGTTTATTTTTTCTTCATTGAAAACTGAAGAAACTAAACCTAATCCCTTGACACTTTTTAAATTTTTTCCGTCAGTGACCGTAATACCCGCCCCCTCTTGACCTCGGTGCTGAAGGCTATATAAACCAAAAAAACTAATTCTAGCAACGTCGACCCCTTTACCATAAATTCCAAAAATACCACACTTGTCTCTGAGAGGTTTATTACTATTTTCTTCAGCCTTTAAAAAAACCCGCTCTGAGCGGGTAGTGCTTTTAACTGAGAAATTTTTTTTCCTCATTAGAAGAAAATTATATAAAACAAAAATCAGTTTTGCAAGGTGAATTTATTTTTATTTTTAAGGTCACAATTTGCGACCTTAATTTTATTTGTTCTATTTAAAATTCTAACTATTATCTTGTAGACGGCCGTCTCTAAGATAGATTTAGATTATTACAAATTAACAAATTAACCTTAGTAGTTTGTAGTTTAATTTTCCGATGCACTTTGGTTTGTCATCCCCTTGAAGAAGGGGATCCAGACGATGATTACATTTTAAAATGTACTAATAGACTGGATTCCCGTCTTCACGGGAATGACAAGATTTAAAACGGATATATTAGATGATAATTGAATGTTATCGAAAGGATAATTTTCGTTTGATATTATTATTATGAAGATTTAAAATCATAATAATTATGAAGACTATAATCACTTGGTTTTTCGGATTAGGTTTTCTTTTAGGTTTGATTGTTACCCTCATTTTGAAGATATGGTTGATAGTTCCTATTTACATGTTATTAACTTTAATAACTATTCCACCCCTACATAATTTTTTATCTAAAAGACTTAATTTAAATTTAAACAAATTTATTCGTATAGTTTTAATTTTCTTACTTGTTCCTATATCGATACTAATTGCTTCTTTTTACGGATTTATTGACGGAAGAACAACACTTAAAAAAACGGCTCAATTTTTTGCTGATGATGGATCCGCTTTTTATATGTACCCCACTTTATACTGGCCTGTTGATAAAGGTGGATATGATGACGGTTCAAAAGAACCAAGTGTTGTGGACAAAATGATTTTTTATGTATTTGATTTGAGAAAGGGTGCCCACGCTGGATTTGGTGGAAAACTATCACCATTTAGTTCTCCTTATTATGTTCAGCTTGAGAAGATATTTGGATCAAACAAATAGTAAATTTTAATTACGGAGACCTTGTAGTTTTTAATAAAGAGGTGTCAAAGAATGATATTAGAGTATTTATGCAAAGAGTAATTGCCAAGGGCGGTGATAAGGTTCGTTTTGAAAATGGATATTTATTTTTAAATGGAAAAAGAGTCAATGAACCATACTTGTGGAAAGACCAATCAACCTACTCGGGCATTTTTTATAGTCAGGATAAATTTATTAAAAGTTGTGAGGAAATAACAGTTCCCATGAATCATTTATTTGTTCTTGGTGATAATAGATTATTTTCATTTGATAGTACAGATTTCGGTACGCTATCAGAAAGCGAAATACTTGGATATTTACCAAAAGATTATCAAACGATTTTGTCAAAACACTGGTTAAAGAACAACAAAATGAACATTCTAAAAGAGGAAGACACTAACAAATTATTAACTTATATTAATCAAATAAGGCAGCAAAAAGGAAGACTTAATTTAACTAAATCGAATGATTTAAACATAATCGTAAATAATTATCTAAAAAGTGCTATTGAGAATAACGATCTTTCTAATACTCCAAAAAATCCAGCTACTCAAAAGGTATTACAGGAAGTATTAAGCAAAAACCCAATAAGCGTAACATTAATCGAAGGTATATATGACTTAGATACTTATAAAAGATATTTATATTTTGATACAAAAGATAAAAATACTCAAGAAATTAATATGGATGCTTCAAAATTTGCTTTTTCAACATATAAAACTGAAATTAGTGGTTGTATAAAATCTGGAACAATTGTAGCCACTTTTAAATAAATATTAACTTGAATATGGATCTAGAAAGCATCAAAAATAGTATAAATAAATCTACTATTAATATTAGTAATTTAGAAAAAGAGATAATAATAAAGAAAAAACAAGAGACGTCGAAGGAAGTCAAACAAACATTATTTGATAGGGCACAAGATGAAGAAAATAAATTATCGAATTTAAAAGAGCAACTGCAAAAGTTAAAATCTCCATACATAGCTAGAAACGAATTAAAATATCAAATACCGCCGTCAAAAAAAATAGATAACATTTATAGGAAAATACAAGAATTAGAATTGCGAATAACTCCTCTAGAAAAGAAAGTTCAGAGCTTATATCTATTACCTTTATTTATTAATTTTAAATCAACTTGATAAAAATCCCTCCACTCACTCACTTCGTTCGGTCGGGATGACAAACTAACGATTTAATAATACATTTCTTGCCAGTGGGCGTCGACCTCGATATTTAGATCAAGAAAGACTTTTTTATTAATTGCCAAGGCAATTTCTTTCCTAGCATAACTTCCAATTTCCTTAATTTTTCTTCCTCCGGCTCCAATTAACATTCTTTTGTATCGATCGTGAGTAGTTAGAATTCTAGCTTGAATATAGGTCGTTTTATTTTTTCTCTCCATTACCTGATCAACAATGACAGTTGTAGTATATGGAATTTCTTGACCCATCATTAAAAATATTTTTTCTCTAATCAACTCTCCGAGAAAAATTTTACTGTCCAAATTTATAATAGGGTAGACCAAATCGGGGGGCAATTCTTCTGAATCAATATTTTTTTCTGGTAAATATTCAAAAATTTTATCAAGCAGCGGCTTAACGTGCGTATTATTTATTGCTGAAATTTGAAAGACATCTTTAAATTCTTCCTCTAAAAATTTATATTGAGGTAAAAAAGATTTTCCCGGATCATCAATTTTATTTATAACTAATATTTTTGGTCTATTGATTTTTCTTACTAATCCTAAGACTTTTGCTTCTTCAAAATCTCTCTTTCTTGTAGCGTCAACCATGTAAATTACCAAGTCAACACTTTCGTTTAAAATCTGTAAAGTTTTTTCATTAATTCTTTTTGAGAGATAATCTTTTGCTTTTCCCACAATTCCCGGAGTATCTACAAAAATAATTTTTCCCCGCGCTTCTTCGTAAAGAGCCCGGATGGAAAATCTGGTTGTTTGCGGCTTTGGAGAAGTTATGGCAACTTTTTGTCCGATTACGTTATTAACAAAAGTCGATTTACCAACATTAGCCCTTCCCACCAATAATACCTTACCCATTTTTATCATGCTATAATTTTAGCAGAATATGCTGGAATTATCAGACAAAGACATAGTAAAAAAAATTAAGAACGGCGAAATAGATTATTATTCCTATATTGTCAAAAAATATACAACGACAATTTACCGTTTCATTGAAAGAAAACTTTTTAAAAAAGATGACGTTGATGATCTGGTTCAAAATGTTTTCATCTCTTTTTATAAGGCTATAGAAAAATTTGACGAAGAAAAGCCAATTAAGCCATATTTATTTCAAATAGTTCAAAACGAACTAAAAATGTATTTTCGCTCCTACAAAAAAAGTCTGCCACTTGACGAAAGAATTATTAGTGAAGAAAACAAAGAAGAATTAAAAATAGAAGATTTTAAATCATTAAACATTCAAGAAAAAAGAATTTTTAAACATATTAGCGATGGTTATACTTATGAAGAAATTGCAAAGCTTTTTAATAAGCCAATAAATACGATAAAATCAATTGTGAGAAGAGGGAGATTAAAAATAAAACTTGCTTGCGCAAGCAAGAAATAACTATGAAAAAACTTGAAAATAAAATATTAAACAAAATTTATAGAATAGAGACAAAAAAAACTATTCGACAAATTATTAGTGAAATAACTTTAATAATTCTTATAGCCCTGTCTTCTTTATTTATTTTTTCCGTTATAGTTGAAATACTCAATGAACAAACCTCTTTTGATCTCTTTGATTTCTTGAGAGATGACTTTGAAATAATCAGAGATAATTTTTTTAACAACTTACTATTATTTATTCAGGAATTACCATTACCATTGATTTATATTTTAATAGGCTTATTATTATTATTAATTTGGCTATTGTTTACTTTATCTAAGAATTCAAATAAAATTAAAAATAAAATAGTTTCTCTTTATAAATTTTGGCTTAAGTAATTATGTTAAAAAAATATTTTCCAGTCTTGTTTTTTTTGTTATTGGCAGTAACTGTTTTTTCTTATTTTCAAAAGAATAATCCGGGGATAAAAAAAATACTAGATTCAAAAAATACAGAAACAACAAAATCCAACACAGCAATAATTAAACCAACCGATTCTATACAAAAAATTGTTAGTCAATCGGAAAAAATCTTTTTAAAGATTGACGAACCAAAAAATAATATTACGGTAAGCAATCCAATAATAAATATAACTGGGAAAACAGTTGCTAATGCTTTTGTTTTTATTAATGAACAAGAATTAAAAGCGGATTTAAATGGAAATTTTACAACTGCAACCACTTTAGAAGAAGGTGAGAATTATATTATTATAGTCGTCTCTGATGATTCTGGCAATAGTATAGAAGAAGATATCTTAGTTAATTTGGAATCAATCCAGTAGATGCAACTATTTAGAGATGTATCGCATATATAGAGTATTAGCAGTTACAAAATAGGGAACAAATATGAAAAAAATATCATTGGGTTTAATCATTCTTTCCGCAGTTCTAACAGTCGCTCCTTCCGTTTTGGCTTTGACTCCGAACACTACTCCTGGTGAATTCAGAAAAGAAATAAGAAAAGAAGCAAAAGAAGAATTTAAAAATGAAAGACTATTAGATAAAGCTAAAAATTTTTTGAAAAAAAATCTTCGATTTGAGGCGAGGGTAAAAGGAAAGATTACCGTGGTTGGAGCAGATAATCTTTCTATAAGCGGCGACGACGGAACTTTCCAAGTTAATGTTACCGACAAAACACAACTCTTAGGAAAATTTGGTGGAAAAACCAAGTTAAAACTTAGTGATTATTTAGTTGATCACGAAGTAATGGTAATAGGAAAATTTACCAACGAAGACAAAACTATTATTGAAGCTAAAGTCATCCGTAATCTTTCCATTCAAAAAAGACGAGGAGCATTTTTCGGGACAGTTTTAACCAAAGGAACCGATTCGTTTACAATGCAGACATTAAAATTAGGTGTACAAACAGTTTATTTTGGAAACGCAAAATTTGTTGAAAGAAATGAGACTTCTATGACTTATACAGATCTTAAAATAGGAGACAGAGTCAGGGTTAAAGGAGTTTGGGATAAAACTTTGAATAAAATTACTGAAGTCACTCAAATAAAAGATTTTTCAATCCCAATTGTTGTCCCAACTAAGACCACCCAAAATTGAATTATTTAATTTAGACCATTTAAAAAGAGTAAAGCTTGAATATCCTCGTATTCTTAGAAATTTTACCTCAGGAAGATCCAAAATCCCAGCCATTTGCCAGATTTGAGCCACCAGACTACCGCAATAAATTGCTTTAACTGTTTTTCTAAGTTTCCTTGTGAAAAAAGCCAATTTTGTTTTTGATTTGATTGGATCAAAATTAATTGCGTAAAATTTTTTAACTAGTGGGATCATAGAAAAAGAATATACTAATGATTGATTATCAATAGTCCCTGAATCGCTGATCTCCTTGGCAATTTGACCGGCTTTTATAACCAATTCCTTATTTTTTACCGGAGGAGGGCCAAAAAATATTTTTTTGTAATCTCCTTTTTTATATAGTTCAATATATTCAATAGCGGTAATAATTCTTAGTCCAGATTTATCAGATTGACTATTCGTCAATGGTCCAATTCCAAGTCCCATCGGAGGCGGAGCCGCATTAAGTAGAAGGGCGTCAAATAAATTGAGATTTACTTCATCTTGATGAGGAATGATAGCAATATGGTCAACATAATCTTTTTCCCGGACAAAATAAACCGCCCAACCTGGTTCAACTTTTATTTTTTTAGCGCTTTCTTTTAGCTCATCCCAGGATGAAAAGTTAATCGTTGGAAGATTATTAAAGGAAATTTTTTGTATCTTATTTAAGAACGCTTCAAGCTTATCATGAATTGATGATATACTCATATTTACTTAATATTAAGAATTAAATTATACATGATTATTTCTTATGGACAAGAAAAAACTTAATGCTCTAACGCAAGAAGAAAAATCAGTTATAGTGGATAAAAATACTGAAGCACCATTTACAGGAAAATACGATACTTTTTTTGAAAAAGGAATTTATGTTTGTCGTCGTTGTAATTCTCCTCTTTATAAGTCAGATTCAAAGTTTCATTCCGGTTGCGGTTGGCCTAGTTTTGATGATGAGATTAAAGGAGCCGTCAAAAGAATTTCTGACCTTGATGGCAGAAGAGTTGAAATAGTTTGCAATAATTGCGGAGGACACCTGGGACATGTATTTATTGGAGAAGAACTTACGGAAAAAAATACCCGTCATTGTGTCAATTCAGTTTCATTAAAGTTTATTCCAAAAAAATAATGAAAACTGAAACAGTAATTTTTGGCGGAGGTTGTTTTTGGTGTACTGAGGCGGTTTTTTTGAAATTAAAAGGAGTAAATTCGATAGTTTCTGGGTATGCAGGCGGAGATTTAGAAAATCCAAATTATTACGAAGTTTCAGCAGGAAATACTCAACACGCAGAAGTTATAAAAATAGTTTTTGACCTAAAAATTATTGCTTTCAAAGATTTATTAGCGGTATTTTTTGCTGTTCATAATCCAACAAGTACAAATAGACAGGGTAACGACGTTGGCACACAGTATCGTTCGGTTATCATGTATTCAACGGAAAAACAAAAAAAAGAATCAGAAGAAGCGATTAAAAAAATCAACGATTCCAAGCAATTTGATAGTTCGGTAGTTACAGAAATTCTTCCACTAGGTAAATTTTTTGCTGCGGAAGAATACCACCAAAACTACTATCAAAAGAATATTGATCAACCATATTGTACTTACATTATCGATCCCAAGCTGAAAAAGCTTCAAGAAAAGTTTGAAAATTTTCTGAAATAATCAAGCGCGAGATGTGTTATAATATAGTTCATTAATCCACCGATTTTTGATGGTGGTTTTTTTTATAATATGGAAATTAGAAACGTCGTTATTATTGCCCACGTAGATCATGGTAAGACCACTCTGGTTGACGCCATTCTTAAACAGACCCATACTTTTCGTGATAATCAAAAAGAAATGGGCGAGACGTTGATTATGGATTCCAACGATCTAGAGCGGGAAAAAGGGATTACAATTTTGGCTAAAAATACAGCGGTTTTTTATAATAAATCTAAAATAAATATTATTGATACGCCCGGTCATGCGGATTTTGGCGGTGAAGTTGAGCGGGTTATTAATATGGCTTCCGGGGCAATTTTATTAGTTGACGCTGCCGAAGGACCTCTTCCACAAACAAAATTTGTATTAAAAAAAGCAATTGAAGCAAAGCTTAAATTGATATTAATTATTAACAAGATTGACAAAAAAGATGCCAGGCCAAAGGAAGTTTTGGCCCAAGTTGAAGATTTAATTTTAGAACTAGCTCTTGATGAATCCTTTTTACACTTTAAGACGCTTTATGCGGTTGGCCGCGATGGAAAAGCCTTTTATGAACTACCAGAAAAATATTCTCCAGACAGTAAAGATAATTTAGTTCCATTATTTGATACGATAATTAAAGAAATAGATAACAGCGCAACAGACGACGATAAACCATTTCAAATGTTAATTTCAACTTTGGACTATGATAATTATGTTGGAAAGCTTTGTATCGGAGAAGTATCTCAGGGTATATTAAAAAAAGATCAACCAATTGTTTTGGTACAAGATAATAAAATTATTGGTCAGTATCGGGCCCAAAAACTATATACATTTGAGGGCTTACAAAAAAAAGAAGTTAATTGGGTAGCCAGCGGAGACATCGTTGCAATTGCCGGAATTCCCCAGTTGAATATTGGTCAAACTATTTGTGATCCATCAAATCCCGTCAGTCTTCCATCAATTAAAGTAGAAGATCCAACGATTAAAATTACAATAGGCCCAAATACCAGTCCTTTTTCCGGAAGAGAAGGAAAATTTTGCACCTCACGCCAAATTAAAGAAAGGTTAGAAAAAGAAAAACAGACAAACTTAGGATTAAAAATAGAACCTGACCCGGAGGGAGTCAATTATGTGGTCTATGGTCGAGGAGAATTACATTTGGCAATTTTAATTGAGACAATGAGACGGGAAGGTTATGAACTTCAAGTTTCTAAACCTCAGGTTATTTACAAAAAAATTGATGGAGTAATTAATGAACCCTACGAAGAAGTAACTATTGATGTTGATAAAGAATATATGGGTTTGGTCACTGAGGAGTTTGGTAAGCGAAAAGGAGAGATGATCGATATGGTGACAACAAGCAACACGACCAGATTAAAATATAAAATTTCAGACTATAATTTGTTGGGAGTGAGAAGTTCGTTACTCACAAAAACACGCGGAACGGCCATTCTTAGTGCTTACTTTTTAGGTTATTTTCCAAAAGGACCAAAAATGGAATCGTCAAGAAATGGTGCTTTAATTGCGACTAAACCTGGTGTGACAGTAACTTATGGTTTGGTCAAAAGTCAAAGTAGGGGAACTCTTTTTGTTGGGATTGGAGTCGAAGTTTATGAGGGAATGGTCGTGGGGTTATCATCGAGAGAGATGGATATTGACGTCAACGTCGTCAAAGAAAAGCAATTAACTAATAATAGATCGGCTGGAGAAGGTGTTTCTGTTGGTTTAATTCCATCATCTCCAATGTCACTTGAACAGTCGCTTGATTTTATCAATGATGATGAAATGTTAGAAGTTACTCCACTTAATATTAGAATCAGAAAAACACACCTTTCACCATCTCAAAGAAGAATTGAAGGGCGTAAGACTGATAGTATTTCTGCATAAAAAAACACTATCCTTCGTAATAAAAATTAATTTAAAACTAACAGATAGTGTTTAATTTTGTTTGTGAATTAATAGCTTCTTCGATCATCTCGAAATCCGCCACCTCCACCTCCTCCTCGGTTAAAACCGCCTCCGCCTGGTCGCCTTTCTTCTCGAGGTCGAGCCACGTTTACAACGATTTTTCTTCCTTCAATTTCTTTTTCGTGCATCTGTTGAGTAGCAGCAGCGGCTGCCTCTTCGGTTGCAAATGTGACGAAACCAAAACCTTTTGATCGTCCAGACATTCTATCTGTGATGATGACGGCTTCAGTAACTTCGCCAAATTGAGTAAATAACTCTTTTAAAGTATCGTTAGTCATTGTCCAAGGAAGATTTCCTACGTACAATTTTTTAGTATCCATTTATGTTATTCACCTCCTTTTAATTAAATATGAATGTTATCCAGAAGTTTACAAACTGAATTGTTTTCCAACAGCAGTTTTTTTACCATACTGAATTAACTATAATAAGTATATCATAAATAACCCCCTTTGCCATGTCAAATGGATTTTTGTCTTAAAAGGTTTTGAAATAGTCCTAATTGATGAGAGAGCTCTTTAAAGTTGCCTTCTTGAACTATCTTTCCTTTATCAAATACTAAAATTCTATGACTATTTTTTAAAGTAGTTAGTCTATGGGCGATGATTATTATTGTTTTATTTTTGAATAACTGTTCTATATTTTTTTGGATAATTGCCTCGTTAGTATTATCTAAGGCAGAAGTAGCTTCATCAAATATAAAAAGCTCTGGAGATTTTAGAATAAGTCTGGCTATTGCTAATCTTTGTTTTTGTCCACCACTTAGGTTATTACCATTTTCAGAAACTCTTCCTTTTAGTCCACCAAGAGAGTTTATTATTTCATCATAGATATTAGCTTTTTTCGCCGCATAAACTATTTCCTTAGGATAAATTTTTCTTAAACAACCATAAATTATATTCTCTTCTATTGTTCCTGAAAAAATATAAGTTTTTTGAGGTATATAAGCAATTTTTTCTGAAATCTCTTTTCTTGAAATACTATTTAGATTTTTACCAAATAAATATATATCTCCGGAGTAATTATGTATTAATCTAAGAAATATTCTAATTAAAGTAGACTTACCACTGCCTGAAACACCAACGATTCCTATTTTTTCACCTGTTTTTACTTTAAAACTAACATCATTTAATATTAGATTATTTTTTTTAGGATAAGAAAAAGATAATTGTTCAACCCGCAATGTCAGTCTATCTTTAGTTGAATGAGCAATAGATTTTTCTAGATAATTTGGTTTAAAAGAAACATCCTGTGGTTGATTCAACAAATCGTATAGGTCATTTACTCTTATTGAGCTTTCATGAGCTTGATCAAGGATACGATGGATTTCTCTCAATGGTCCAGTAATGCTTAGAAAAAGAATTGAATAGACAAGAATATCTCCTTGAGAAATTATTTTTTGAGTAGAGAGTAAAATTGAAAAGCTAATCACCAATATATAAAAAAATCCTTCATTTAAGTATTTTCCAGAATCAAATAAAGCCATAAAAATATGATGTTTAATTTCTTTTTTTCTTGATTCTTCCATCACCTGTTCTACTTTCAGCACTTCTTGAGTTTCAGTATTAAGGGTTCTAACGGTTTCTATGCCACCAAGCGTTTCTACCACTGTTCCGTCAATTTTTTCTTTCCCGCGAATAAGCGATACTCTAATTCCTTTTTGTGAAGAAATTTGTTTAATGATAATAAATAATCCTGTTGGTATAACTAAAGCCATAATAGTCGCTAATATTGGTTTCTGTGATAAAGCAATAAAAAGAGCCGCTCCGGCAGTAAATAAAGTGGGAAAAAACTCAAGAAATCCTAGTTTTATAATTTGAATTAAACCTTGGATTGAACGAAAAATCCGGCCGTGTAATGACCCAATTTGTTGATCATTTAAAAATGAAATGTCAGTTTTAAGAAGATGATTTATCACTATAACAGTTTGCTTTTTCTCGGTTTGGGTAGCAATATTTTCAACAAGATATTTTCTTAAAATAGTTAACGCTTCTCGAATAATAATAATTAGGATTATTAGTCCAATAAAAGGTAAGGCAATCGTGAATTGAATATTTTTTCCAACGAGTCTATCGACTAATTTTCCTAAGATAACCGCCGGGAGGTTGGTTAATATTCCTGTAACAAGCATTAAAAAAGTAGCTAAAAATAAAGAAATCTTTTCCGGTTTTTCCATTAACCCAATAGTTCTTTTAAAACCCAAAAGTATTTCAGATAATTCCTTGTTCATTTATAGAATTATACAAAATTTATTTATTATTCCCCGATCTCATAACATCTATTGTCAAAAAAATCTCTTCTTAATAATCTAACTCTTCACTTTTGTAGGTTATAAGCGATTGACAAGATTACTTCATTATATTAATAAAATAAAGTATGGTAAGAAATTCACGATTTGTTCTATCAGAAGATCTTTTGGAAAAAATATTTGATTTATTTTTTGAGGTTATGGGTAATACTTCGTCAAAAAATGAATTTAGAAAGATTTTTTTTGACTTATTAACACCCGCTGAAAGAATAATGCTAGCCAAAAGGGTAGCAATAATATATTTGCTATTAAAAAAAATTGAATATTATAATATCTGTGATCGTTTAAAAGTTTCCTCTGCAACTGTATCAAGAATTGCTCTTCTAATGGAAAAAAGTGAAGGAATAGTTCCAGTTTTTAAACAAATAGTAAAGATAGATAAAGTAAAGATGTTTTTAGAAGAAGTATTTAATAATGTCTTTGCTCCGGATAAAGTCGGAGTTAACTGGAAAATCGCATGGGAAAATAATAACAAACTTGAAAATAAAAAAACTTTCGGAATATAACCTCACTTCATTATATTAATATAATGAAGTATTTGAGGCTGATTGATTAGAAATAACTAATGAAAGGTTTTAGTGATAGAATTATTTGATGAGTAACTCTTTATCGTGTATTATTCCATTTTATAATGAAACTGATTCTCTACTTAAAATTCTTACTGAACTATCAAAAATAAAAAAAATTACTCAATTTATATGCGTTGACGATGGTTCAACAAATAATCTTTCTGAAAAAATCCAAAATAAGTTTCCAAAGATATTATTAATGCTATTAAGTACAAATAATGGTAAATCATTTGCAGTAAGAAAAGATATTTTTCAATCTGGAAAAAGAATTCTTAGTAAGTCAGACTTGAACAATGTTCTTAAAAGCGAAATAAAGGGATTTGAGTTGGAAGTGGCAATAAATAAATACATGATGAACAATCACAAAAAGGTTGGGTGGGTAGAAAATTCTTCTTATAATCCTCATAAAATTAAGAAAGAAGGTTGGGTCATAGGATTTTTAAAGGACTTTAGTATGACAGTCCAAATAATTTCTTATATAGGATTGATAGATTATGTAAAACAAATGATATTTTTTGCCAAAGTTAGAGCCGATTCATGATATTGAAAACTTCAATAACATGTTAAATATTAATTCATCGTTGCCGTTTATTTACTCCTCACGCTTGAGCCTGCTTGTCTTTTTTCAAAAATAGTAGATAAACAATTGTTATATATACGCCCATTATTGCTAATCTGACCATACTAAATTTTTGATCAAGGCCGGTAAAACTACTGATGAGGTGGCCTATTAATGTGTTTTTTGCTGGCAGAAATGTTAGGGGAAGAGAAAGCATTTTTTCTATCTCAATATTAAATCCATGTTCCAAAAGTTCGGTCAATCCGTTTTGAACTAAAGCGGCGCCAAGTAAAATAATCATATATTCAGTAAATTTAAATACTTTACTGATTGAAAATTTAATGTAAGCAAAAAATGTTCCGATGCCAATTACTGATGCGGATGCAAAACCCAACATTAGACCAATAAAATTTTGAATAAAAACGGAAAACAGTGAAGTGCTGGCGGTAAATAAAGCAATTTCAAATCCCTCTCTAATAACTAAGAAAACAATTGTTGAAAATAGAGAAAAATCGAAAACTTTTTCTTGCAATTTTTGTTTAACCTTAATCAAAGTACCAGTACGACTTCGATTAATAACATCATGTAATGAAAAGATAACATAAGCGAGGAAAAGGCCGGAAAAAATCATCAGATAACTTTCTAATAGTTCGGCATTTTTTTCAGTTAAGATACTGCGAACTTGATTACCAAACAGATAAGTACCAGTCGCCAGTAAAAGAGAGAAAATAATTCCAATAACAGCCGCCAAACCGATCTCAAATTCTTTTTTCAGATTTAATTTTCTTGAGATGCCCAGGAAAACCCCAACAATCAAAAAAGCTTCCAAAAATTCCCTAAAAGAAATTACAGCCGTAGTAATCATAATTAACTGATACTTAATAGGTAATAGTTATTAATTATAAATACACATCCTTATTATTGCAAGTGTAAAGTATTAGGATATTTATCCTAAATACTATTTTATTAAGCGACTATTTATAATAGTTTTTATATAGTAATTTAAAATAAATAGAGACCCAAAGACCAATCCGATTATTGTCATAAATATTGACAACCAAATAATTATCCTCTGCTTGGTGGTTTTTGTTCTTCTTAAAACAACATCGTAGTCAAAAGCAGCAAATTTAAGAGCGGTAAAAATATTATTAAAAAATATTAATGATTTATCAATTGCTTTCCACATAGATTTACATTATATATTTTTGTTGACAAATTTTTCCTTTTGTATTTTGGACATTTTTTTTATTTCAAACTCTCTTTTTAATGCTTCGTTTACGGTTTTGTATTTTTCAAAATAAACTAATTTTACCGGTCTTCGAGAACGGGTATATTTTGATTTTGAGTCAATACTATTATGCTCTTTGACTCGTCTTTTGAGATTTTTCGTCTGTCCGCAGTAAAGAGAATTATCCGAACAACGGAGGAGATAAATAAAATACATGTTGGGGAGCAAGGATTCGAACCTTGAGTCGCGCTGCTCCAAAGGCAGGCGTGTTACCGTTACACCACTCCCCATTCACTTCATATTTTACCAAATAAGCTCGGGTTTAGGTTTGTTATAATCATACTCATATGGACGATCAAGTTTTGAAAATTGAGTGTCCCTATTGTCATAAAAAATTTTCAGCGGAGGAGGCGATAGGACACAAAATAAAAGACGATATTTCTATTAAAGCAAAAGAAGAGGCAAAAAAAGAATTAGCAGATGAAATAAGATATTTAAAAGAAGCAAATGAAAAAAAAGATCAAGAGTTAGAAAAAACTAAAAAAATTGAGTTAGAGCTTAGAAAAGAAAAAAATCAACTTTCAGATGATAAAAAGAATTTTGAACTAGAAAAACAAAGACAACTTGACTTAGAAAGAGAAAAAATTCGTCAACAAACTGCCAAAGAAATTCTTGAGCAGCAACATTTTAAGATTGCAGAAAAAGATAAACAGATAGATGGTATGAAAAAACAAATTGAAGAACTGAGGATTAAATCAGAAAATAGCTCCCAACAACTTCAAGGAGAAGTTCAGGAACTTGATCTAGAGATAGAATTAAAAAAACTTTTCCCAACTGATGTGATCGAAGAAATAAAAAAAGGTGAAAAGGGAGCCGATGTGCGCCAAATAGTCAAAACCCAAAAAGGAAATCTCTGTGGGACAATTTTATGGGAATCCAAGCGTACTAAGACTTGGAAAGATGATTTTATTATTAAATTAAAAGAAGATTTAAGATCTGAGAATGCCAATATCCCGATCATTGTGACGTCGGTAATGCCCAAGACGAGCAATAACGATATTGACAATATTAGTGGGGTTTGGATTTGTACTTATCCCTTCGCGATGATCTTGGCAGAACTAGTTAGACAAAGGTTAGTCGAGGTAGCTAGAGAAAAATTTGTTATAAAAAATCAAGGAACAAAAGCAGATGACCTTTATTCATATATCATGGGTCACGAATTTCGTCAACAAGTTGAGGCGTTAGTTGAAACCTATATAACCATGAGAAGTGAATTGGATAGGGAACAAAGAGCCTTTGAAACTATTTGGAAACGAAGAGATGCCCAGATCGAGAAGATGGTAAAAAGTACAGCGAGGATTGTAGGTTCAATTGGCGGTAAGGCTGGATCAGAATTCCCTCAATTAAAAGGACTTGATCTGCTGGATTCAGGAAAATAATTATGGATGATTTTTTTTCGTTCATTTCCAAGACGGTAATAATTATTCCAATTTTTATTTTGATTATTTCATTATTTTTAAAATTCAACCAACCAAAAAAATCTACAACGACATTAAATAATCTTTATGAGGGTCAGTCACTCCTGACTCCAACAACAATCACAACCGTAAATAACAATTCTTTTAAATTTGACCTTCAAGGGCCGATTGTTTGTGAAAATTTGTTTATTCAAAATAAAAAGATTTTGTTAAAAAATAAATTAACAAATTATTTATTAAATGGCGACTGTCTGTATATTTGGGAGTCAGGAAAAGCAAATGGAGAAATGAGATGTAGCTTATCAAATTATATTAAAATGGCAGAAAGTTATTTAGGCAACTTTAATATTGGTGATTTGGTTACTAATAATTTAATGAAAGATCTGATAAATAATAAAGATATAAACTTAGAAAGTGTGGTAAAAAGCTGTAAGAGGGAAGCGATAAAAGATAGTTCGATATTTAATATTCCAACCAAGGTACTGTTTAAATAAAAATGAAGTTTTCTCCAAAAAAAAATGTCCCGGCTACGACCTACTTTCCCTTCATCTTTCGAAGTTAGTATCATCGGCGCTGACTCGTTTCACGACCTTGTTCGGGATGGAAAAGGGTGGGACCAAGTCGCTCAAGTAACCAGGACGATTAATAGTATATAATATATAAGGATGGAAAACAATAATAAAAAAAGCTCTGCTTTCTATTCTTATATTCCTAATCCCCAGACTAAATTTGATACCCAAGAGGATGGCGAAAATATATATTTATTACTTCGTAGCCATCCTTTTACTCAAATTGGTTGGGTTTTAAGTTCAATTCTTTTCTTTATTCTACTTTTTGTTTTCAATTTTTTTCCTCAAAGTTTTTTTAATTTAGGACAGATATTGATAATCAACTTATTTTTTATTATTTTTATTCTCAGCTATATTTGGTTTAATATTTTAAATTGGTATTTTAACGTGGGAATAATAACTAATAAACGGGTAATTGATATTGATTTTTATGCGGTTTTATATAAAGAAATTACCAACGCTCAACTTGGGAGAATAGAAGATACTACTGTAAAAAGTGGTGGATATATAGAATCATTTTTTGATTATGGATCAATTTTTGTCCAAACTGCTGGTACAGAAGCAAACGTTGAATTTATTAATGTTCCTCATCCATCTGATGCAGTTCAAATAATTAATAAATTATTAAGCAAAAAACATGGATCTTAAAGGCGTTTTTTTTAAGGTTATTATCTTACTTTTTGCCATTTTTTATTTTTTTTACACTTTGGTAATTTCTAAACAAGTCAAAACTATGGATAAAACTCTTCAGGATAAATATAACTGGATAATCCTATTTATGACTTCATTGCAAGTGACAGCCTCATTGATTATATTGATAATAGTATTATTATCAATATTAATAATTTAACGGTATGTTCAAGCAAGACTTAGGTTTTTATTTAGGAAATGAAAAAATCGATGGTTTCTCCGGTTTTGTTGATGAAAATAATCTGTTTTTGGCAGTTGAAATTGAAGCGGGAATTACCCCTGATAAAGGTAGAGAATTAACTGCGTATGTAAGAGAAAAAATTAAGCTTATAAAAATTGAAAATTTACAACAATTTGATGTCTTTATTTCAAACACTATTAAGGAAAAAAATCTTCCATCAGGATTTTCTTTTGCCTCGGGCTACTTAAAAGGAAATATTTTTTATTTAAAGACAATTAATCAAGGAAAGGTCTATATAAGACGAAATAATAAAATGGCCCTTCTCATTGAAAGTGACCAAACCGCCTCCGGCTATATTAAAGAGGATGATATCTTTATTTTTACTTTCTATAGATTTATGAAACTGCTGGGGGATGAATCTGGATTAAACCAAAAATTTGATCATAAACCGATCTCAGAAGTTATCGACGAAATTACTCCAGAACTATTGACTAAAGACGATCAGGGAACTGCAGCTTTATTTATAAAACTAAGTAAAATTGAAGAAGAAATAAGGCCAGTGAACGATTTTTTTGAAGTCCCAAAGAAAATAAATCCACAGCAAAAAACATTGACATTTGTCACGGTTTTTATTCTTGGAGTAATTCTATTTTGGAGCGTCGGGTTTGGTTATATACGTAGAACTAACGAAAATAGTAGTAAAAAAATTAATTTAACCAAAGATTTGATCAGCCAAAAATTGAGCCAGGCAGAGGAAGTATCATTCTTAAACATATCAAGTGCCCTAAGCTTGATTGCGGATAGTAAAACGGAAGCAAACAAACTTAAAAAAGAGTTAGGTGTTAAGAGTTATGAGTTAAGTGGATTGGAAAAAATGATCAATGATTCTGAAAATAAGATTCTGAAAAAAGAGGAAAAAAAATACTCAGAATTTTTTGATTTGACCGTCGACGATAAAGATGCAAAAGGAGACAAACTTTATCTTAACGGTGAAAGTCTTTTAATTAGTGATAAAAACAAGGGAGTTTTATATGAGCTTTCATTAGAAAAAAAATCTTTAGACAAAGATAGATCAAGTGAGGCAAAAAAATCTACCTTCATTGCTTTGTTTGAGGAAAAAAAATATTTTTTTGTCGAAGGTGTTGGCTTATATCAGATAGTTGACGGTAAAATAAAGAAAGTAATTGAAAATGATAAGGATTGGGGCAAGATTATTGACTTGGTAGTTTTTAACGGAAATATTTATTTACTGGACCAAGGGAAAGATGAAATTTGGAAGTACATGAGCGCGGAATCAGGGTTTGGTAGCAAAAATTCTTATTTTCAATCCGGCCAATCAATTGATCTGTCTCAAGTAAATAGTTTAAGTATAGATGGTTCAATTTATTTAGCTGGTGACATGGTTATTTTTAAGTATACTTCTGGTTTGCGTGATGGATTTAAAGTTGAACTGCCAGGCGGGAGTGTTAATACATCTAAAATCTTTACAAGTAAGGACTTAGAAAAAGTTTACGGATGGGATAGAGAGAAGGGGGCAATTTACGTAGTGGGTAAAAACGGCGATTACCTCGAACAAGTAAATTCCAAGATTTTATCAACTGGCACAGACTTCGTTGTTTATAAAAATATAATCTATGTTTTACAGGGGAGCAAGATCTATAAGATTGAATAATTTTAATTTAAAGTTTATATTCATTTGACAACCGCTCCCCCCCTAATTATAAGTTTATGTTTCAAATAATGGGTCTATAAACGGTAAATTTTGTTTTTTA
>CABIKN020000068.1 GCA_902200405.1 Candidatus Roizmanbacteria bacterium
CGGTGAATAAAATACGGGAATCATACTTTGGATAATTTTTGGAGCATTGGCCGGATGGATTGCATCGGTGATCATGAAAACTGATTCCAATCAAGGAACAATGATGGATATAATTATGGGTATAGTTGGAGCTATGGTTGGTGGCTTTATTATGAATTTTTTCGGGCAATCTGGAGTGACAGGATTTAATTTTTATAGTCTTGTTGTTGCCGTGATTGGAGCAATGGTTGTTATTTATATCGGTCGCGTAATGCGAAAAGGGTGAAACCTATGGAAATAAACTGGCAGGACATTTTCTATTTTACGTCTTCGCTTGCGATGATTGTATTTTTTATTTGCTGCATTTGGTTAATTCGGTTGTTTTTTATTGCTTCAAAACTAATAAGAAATCTCACAGTTGAGGCTCAAAAATTAAACAACATTGTTGATGACGTCAAATATTTTAGTACAAGTATTAAATTAAAAGTTCTAAAATTCCTATCAAAAATTTTAGATAAAGCAGATAAAAAAATATGAGTATTTCTTTTTCAAATCTTAGCCCACTGGCTTCACTAGTTTTTGGAATATTAATATTAATGTTTCCAAAATTTCTTAACTATCTGATTGCTATATATCTAATTCTTGTTGGTATCATCGGGCTTGGTTTGATACGATAAAATAATATTTATTCTTCGTTGGAAAGATTCATTTGCAATATTGCAATAAGTATTACTATAATTACTTTCGTTAGAGTTAATACTTATGATACAAAGTGCCCTTGATAGACTGACAAAAGTTCATCCGGATATGGAAATCTGGTGGGATTCCTCCCCTCTCGTTTTTAAGCCTTGGGTTAAAAAAATGGTTGACGCTGCGCCTTTCAATAAAAAAGCTACTTTAAAAGAACAACTTAATCGAATCTATAATATCTCTTCTCCCGAAAAAAGTTTGATCCGCGGTTGTACAACCAATCCTCCTTTATCTCTTGCCGCCGTTAATAGTGACTTACCTTTTTGGAATAAGTGGGTAGACAATATGATCAAGACAAATAAAGGTTTAAGTCGTTATGAATATTTTTTATTGACTTATAAAGAAGTAATTCGCAGGGGATCGGAAATGATGCTGCCAATTTGGAAAGCTTCAAATGGTCGGTATGGATATATTTCCGGACAACTTGATCCACGGCTTATTACCGAAACTGAAAAAATGATTAAAATGGCTAAAGAAATTCGGGCGATTGCACCAAACGTGATGATTAAAGTTCCGGCAAGTACTCAGGGAGTTGAGGTAGTTAGGGTTCTGTCATCTTTAGGAATTCCAACAAACGTAACCACCTGTTTTTCTCTACCACAAATTTGGGCAGTGGCCAAAGCCGCTAAAGAAGGAATGGAACTCGGACTAAAAAATAAAGTTGATATGAGTAAATGGCGGGCCGTCATCACAATGATGATTGGCCGTCTGACCGAGCATCCGGTTCTTGATCAACAGGCAGAAAGACGCGGAATCAAACTTTCTTGGAGTGATAAACATTGGTTGGGTGCTTATGTTTTTAGAAAAGCCTATAAATTACTTGAAGAAAATGCCATGCCAAGTAAAATGTTGGCGTGTTCAATGCGCGACGGTCCTATGGTCAATGGTAAATATCATTTCTTTTATCTATCATATTTATTTCTCCTTTTTATTAAAATTATTAATTTAAACTTAATCTACTTATTGATTATCAACTGTCTGCTCTACTTCCTCAGGATTAGTTGGTTTAACTAATTGAAATAGCGCAACAATTCCATAAGCAATAATTGCATAGACTGCCATCGCAATAAGAGTTGACCATTCAAATACCAAAGCCGAACTTACTGTTGTCCCGAGTATTCCGGCAAAAGGTAATGCCAACGGACTACTGATTGCATAGATAAAATTAGTAAATCCACTAAATGTGCTTGCACCTAAAAACTTTAATATTACTCGAAATGCCAAAAGCACTTCGATAACACCTAAGAAATACCAAATGATTTGGTAGCTTCGAAATATTGCCTTTTTAGTTTGATATGTTTTTTGCGGAGAATCTATCACAACTTCTTGTGTCATATATTTCACCTCCTCTAATTTTTATACGATGATTTTTATTTTCTTAATTATTGTTTTTTTAGGCAAATATTTTATCAAGGACATTTCAACTAGTTCTGTTAAAGTTTTTCCTTCAACTATGGCTTGAGCTCGGGCGTGTGTTAATAAGGCAGGAATAAGGAAGAGGGTTACTCGTTGTTTGTCACTAGTTGTCATACTTCATATACTATAACTTGTTGTACTACTTGTCAAGTTACAATTAAACGTGTATACTTTTTTATATGTTTACACTTATTTTGTTTTTAGTGATTGGTTCAGTTATGGTCTATCTGGCTCAGAACAATATGGTCCCTGTGACTTTGCATTTTGCAACGTATGTTTTTTCTGACATTCCTCTCTTTTATATTATTGTTGGCTCTCTTCTAATTGGATTGGGATTGGCTTATCTAAGTTACCTTGTAAGCTCGATATTTACTGGTTTCAACGTGGAAAAGATAAAAAAATAAAACAAGGTAAAAGTGAAAATGTTGATTTGACCAAACAAATTCATCAGTTGGAGTTAGAAAATGAAAGACTTAAAAATAACTCCACCATTATTGAACCCCAAGACAAAAATGCGCTATGAAATCATTTCTTGCTAAAGTTTGGAAATTATTAAACATGCCAAAAGGTGTCCAGTTATTTTTCATGCGTTTTTTTCAAAATCAATTTTTGGTTGGCGTAACAGGAATTATTTTTAATGATAAAAAAGAAGTCTTACTTTTTAAGCATACGTATAGACAACACTCTTGGAGCTTACCTGGAGGTTATATGAAGTCCGGTGAACATCCAGCCGAAGCGATTGAACGAGAGATCAAAGAGGAGTCCGGCTTGGTTGTCAGTGTCGACGAATCGCTCAAGACCCGGACTGATCGGACTAGCTCTCGACTGGACATGTGTTATATTGGTGTCTTTATTGGTGGCGAATTTACAAAAAGCGAAGAAGTATCGGAGTACGGTTTTTTTTCACAAGACAAAATGCCGCTCCTTAGAAGTAACCAAGTTTTTTTAATTGAAGAGGCCCTCCAACAAAAAGGATTTAAGGTCAAATCATAAATATGTTTTTGTTAAAAGATATTTATTGGGAAATAAGAAAAACAAAAGAAAAAGGATATGGAGTTTTTGCCAAAAAAGAAATAAAAGCCGGTACAGTAATCAGTGACTACCTTGGGAAAGTAATAAATATTGCAGAATATGATTTGGATAACGATAAAAAAGGACTTTATTTGATGTATTTTACTGACCAAGCTTCCATATATCCTAACTTAACAAAACCAGGTCCTCATCTTTTGAATCATTCTTGTAAACCGAATTGCTGGGTTTATATTTATCATGGCCACACCTTATTTTTTGCTTTAAGAAAAATTAAACGTGATGAAGAACTGACGATCTCCTACTTGCTTAGCCCTAAAGATGAGACGTGTAATCCTTGCAATCATAACTGCAAATGTGAAAGTAAATTCTGTACCGGTACAATGCATCTTTCAAAAAATAAATATAAAAGATGGCAAAAGTTTCAAGATGAAGAGAAGAAAAAAACAAAAATTACCAAATTTGTCTTTGGAAAAAATTTACAAAAACTCACCTCTTATCCAAGAATTATTCAAAATAATCCTATCTATCAATCTATGCAATAATTTTTTTTACCCATTTGATTTTAATTTTTTTGCTTCATATATGAAGAGATTATAGTTTTATTTTTCAAGCTGTGTAAGTTTAGAGTGAGCTTTTGTTATTGAAATGTGTGTAAGTTTAGATCCTGGAACTGCTCCATGCCAGTGTTTTTCTCCTGCAGGAACCCATATAATATCACCCTTTTTAATTTTAAATTTTTTTTCCTCTGTTGCAATAATTCCTTCACCTTTTGTAACGATTAAAACTTGATCATTTGAATGCACGTGGAGTTTATTGCGTACTCCTTTAGTAAAATTAATATAATCTACACTGAGGTCTGAACTTGCAATGTCTTTTAGAGGAGATTGTCTTACAATTTTACCATTAAAAAGCGGCAAGTTTGTAAATTCTTCTTTTGGAACATTTTTTATATTTACAATTTTCATAAAATATT
>CABIKN020000069.1 GCA_902200405.1 Candidatus Roizmanbacteria bacterium
AGGCAGTGTTTTTAAACGTAAGTTATAAAACTTAAAAACATAGTAGGCAAAACTTAAGTCCAAAAAACTTTTCATGATAAATAAAAAGTTAAAAACAGGTAATTGGCTACTATTTAAAAAATGACTTAGTTCGGAAATAGTATAGTCAGAGAAATTATAGTTTGTTGTTTTTATTCCCAAATAAAAAGTTGAAGATAAAAAAAAGAGAATGGAAAGAATAGCGTTATACTTAAAAATTGTCAGTCGATTTTTTGACTCGTTCATTTAAGGTAATTATAATCCCTGAAGTATCTTTGCGAAGGCTTCTTTATCTGAAGGATAAGAAAGAGTTTTTTTCACTTCGTCTTCGGCCATAAATTTTGCATCCATCATTTCCCAATCATGATTTTTTGGATCACCGGAAATGTACTCCATGAGAAAATAATAAACAGTTTTTTTGTAAAGATTTCCTTCGAATCGATATTCGTATGTGCTGATAATAGGTCTTTGATCGATTATTTTAGTTTTAACTCCACCCTCCTCTTGAACTTCCCGAAGGGCCGCAGTTTCATTTGATTCGTTTTTATCCTTGTCTCCAACAAAACCCTTCGGAAAAACCCAACCTTTATGTTGCGAGTGCTGGCAAATCAACCAAGTAGTGACTAGTGATTGGTGGCTAGTGACTAGTTTCTTAAATACAATTCCGCCGGCTGATGTTTGGTAAATAATCTTCATATTAAAATTCATAACAACTTGTCATTCCCGCGAAGGCGGGAATCCAGACGTCCTTGGATCCCCTTCTTCAAGGGGATGACGTCACTTCCAACTGCCTCTCTTATATTCCCGTACCCATCTTTTTCCAATAATTCTTCTAATTCTAAATTAATCTGTGAGATTAACTGCGGGCCCTGAAAAATCATTCCTGTTATTAATTGAATTAATGATGCACCGAGTTTTATTTTAGTGTAAGCATCCCGACCGTTAAAGACACCACCACAGCCAATAATAATTAATTTATTTTTATATTTTTTATATGTTAATTTAATCAGTTCATTAGATCTTGGCTCGCAGGGTTTACCACTAAAATTACCTACTTTAAATTTATTAACTTCTTGTTTATCAAGTAGCGGGCTTTTTCTGTCTTTAAATAAATTTCCAATAATTATTCCTTTAATAAAATTAAACTTACTAATTACTTCCAATAAACTTAAAAACTCTTTATTACTTTTGTCAATCGGCATCTTAACAAAAATCGGTTTTCTCAACTTCAATCTATCAATAGATTGAAGCAATTGTAAAAGACCTGACGTCTCATAAAAGCTCACATTATTGTTTATAAGATTTGGACAGCTGATATTGAGCTCATAATAACTATTTTTTATTTTGGTTTTTTCAAAAACAGAAAATGCCATTTTTACATCATCAATAGAATCTTTAAGACTAATGAGATTTTGATTATTTGATACTCCAATACTGATTCCCAAAGGAATTTCAAATCCTTCGACTCCGCTCAGGACAAGGTTTTTCGCAATTGCTTTTGCTCCTATATTTTTGAAGCCTTTATTAACCATTAACGATCGAGATTTTGGAAGCCTTCCAAGACGGGGGTAAGGATTTCCTTCATAAGGTATGTTTGTGATCGTTCCAACAGTTTGAAATCCAAATCCAAGCGAGTAGAGTATCTGGGTTAGTCTTGCCTCATAATCAAATCCGGCCGCCAGTCCAACCGGTCCAGCAAAATCAATTCCGGCGATCTTTTGTTTTAATTTTTTTGATGAATAATTTAATTTCCAATTTAAAAAATTTTTAACAAAAGTTTTTCCGATTAATTCTCCCCGGGAAACCATCAGGTTGTGAATAAACTCAGGATCAAATAAGAAAAAGAATGGCTTAATAATTTTTTGATAAACAAAAGCAATTATATTCAAACGCAGTAAAATTTTTTCTTTGTGAAATATTTTAGATACAAGAAAAAAAATTATAAAACTTATAAAAGCTGACAGAGTACAGTAAATACAGATACTTTTTAAAATTCCGATCTGAATATACATAAAATACATAGAAAAGATTGCCCCGACTAATGATTGAAGAATGAGCCAATAAGTAAATATTTTTTTTCTATAAATAGCCAGTAAAATTATCGCTATTAAAAGTAAGGAATATTGAATAATTCCGAAAACGGCCAGCGGAACACCAAACGCTATTGAATAAGAACTGTTCAAAACTTTTCCGCAATCTGAGGCAATCGGTAAAAATCGGTTGACAGTACAAGGAGGAATTACTTGACGATAATGTTCAAAAGTTAAATACGTAGCATCAGCAATACCAAGTAAACTTAATAAAATTAATATTAAAAACTTTTTCATCAATCACATTATACCTTTAACATTTAGGAATTGGAATTGGCTTTCCGCTCTCGCTTTTTTTATCAGGACAAACTTCTAACAATACATGACGAGGCCTGGTATGTTCTCCATTACAAACTGGGCAAGGGGAGAATTTTAAGGAACCGTATTCATCGGTATCTTCTTCTTTATTTTTTTTCATAATATCTTCGATTGACGGCGTCGATAATCGGTAATTGGTTGATAATGGGTCAATCTTCATAAAATCATTTGATCTATCAAATTCATTCTCGCTATCATTTCCACCACAGCCTCCTCCTAATGCCATTTTACCATCCTTACTATAGATGGGAAAATAATTTTTTATTTGGTCTAAATAAGCTTTTCTGACATCCCCGTTTTGGGTCATTTCAAACGCCAGTTGGTAATCTATCTCTATCTTAGGTCGTATTTCCTTCATCCAACCCCGGCGCAGATCATAAAGAATGTCTGACAGTAAAAATTCTTCCTCATGAACGTTTTTATAAACGGGGAAATCATTCAGGTAAGAGACTCCTTCCAAATAGGCCAGTAAACCGTCAATATCAAAATCTGTGACGGTTGGGGTAGTTAAAAAATATTTTATTTTTTGAACCTCGTCATCAAAACCAACATCGTCCATATTTTTCTTTCCAAAGAAAGTTGACAACACCTGTCTTTCCTGTTCTTTTGAAACCGAGATCGCCATGGCATCCACTTGGTCGCCATTATTGCCAACGAGCAAATAAAGTTGACCATCGGGATAGGGCTTCATCTTGTCATATTTTGTTCCTTTTTCAAAAGCAACCTGTCCCGGCGGACTGTACAAAAATACAACCTGCCCGGGATGAAGTAGTGAGTTTTTGATCGCTTCTTTAGTTCCAAAAAGGGAAAGCCCGCTCCGCTCTTCAGGATCAATAGATAGTTTTGCCGTTCTTTCTTTATCAATATAAATTTCACTTTTGTCAATAAAATACGAATTGGCATTGGAAACAGGTCTGTCTTCAATAACATGTAATGCATGGGACTCCATCTGCAGGGAAAAGTTTTTAAGTGAAGAAATTTTCTCTGTTGGATTAAACCCGAATTTTGCCAGTGACTCTGCCTCTCCGGCAAAGCTTTGAAGTCGTAATTCCTTTAGTGAGATCATAATAATCCCTGCTCGGGGTAAACACGCTTTGGCTGGTATCGGACTCTTCGACTCGTTTCACTCGCTCAGAGTAAACTTGTCAAATCACCGTTGCGGCACAGTCACTGATTTACACAGTGTTCCCAAGACCAAAACTAATTAATAAAACTATTTTCCTAGATAACTCCATTCAGATTTATCTCTATTTTTAACCTTTATATAACTACATCCTTGATCGGGAGATTGACCATTAACTTTCAAAACCCACCAGACAGAGTCTTTTTTCCCAACACCATTGATCAGATAGACAACGCTGGTTTTGAAATCTTTGTTGTATCGCATGTCAAGACTTTTTATTTTTCCCTGTGAAAGCGCCTGACTTAAGACGTCGCATTGGTTTGTGCCGTTTACCATATCAATCGAGCCGGCATCTGAACCGTTGATCGTAAGTGAGACTTTAAGTTTTTTAGCCGCATTCGTCGAGACTTCGGTGGGCGAAATAGGGGAGGTATTAATCTTTTTTGATATCGTTTTATTTGAATTATAAAAAGTAGCCCCTGCAAGAAGAAAGAAAACTACCGCCAAAATTTTAAAAATATTTCTTTTGAACATAGACCTTAGACTTTT
>CABIKN020000070.1 GCA_902200405.1 Candidatus Roizmanbacteria bacterium
AATTCATGAGAAATTCGGTTAGATGATAAATTCCCATCGAATCAAGATTATTAGTTGGTTCATCTAGCAATAATAAATCTGGATCTTGGATCAGAGCTGAAGCAAGTAATAAACGCGCCTGTTGTCCACCGGAAAAAGACTTAATTATTTTATCGAGAGGGGCTTTTAGATTTACGACTGAAAGAATTAAGCTTAGTCTTCTGTGTAATTCATGTATCTCAACACCATCTAAGTGTTTCTGAAAATATTGTTCAACGGTTAGTGTCATATCAGCAGGAGATATAACCTGATGGGCAGTGGCCACAACTAATCTCTTATCAACAGAAATGATACCTGAAGTTGGTTTTATTACCCCGGTAATTAATTTGAAAAGGGTGCTTTTGCCGGCACCATTTTGACCCATAAGAGCCACCTTCATGCCACGACGCACTGAAAAGCTGACTTCATCGATAATTGTTTTGTCCCACCCGAAGTCAAAGGAGACCTGTGAGAACTTAATAATCGTTTCCAGAGCTACTATTTTACCACGCCATTAATCGCAATCATACTTATCTCTACTTTGGCGCCTAGTGGAAGCTCTTTGACGCAAACTGTTTCGCGTGCTGGATAAGGCTCAGCCATGTAACTACCGTAAACTTCATTTATCTTTCCATAATCAGACATGTCAGTTACATAAATCGTTGTTTTAACAACTTCATTAAAAGTAACGCCGGCTTTTTCAAGAACATTTTTTAAATTTTTCATTATTTGATGCGTCTGTTCCTCGATTGTTCCCTCAAGTAGTTTCCCGTCTGGAGTAAGATGAATTTGTCCTGAGGTAAATATTAAATTACCATTAATTATTGCCTGAGAATAAGGACCAACAGCTTTTGGAGATTTGTTTGTCTCTATTTTTTGTTTCATATTTATGGGGTTGGGGTAGGAGTTAAAGTTGGAGTCGAAGTTGGAGTTGTAGTAACCGTAACAGTAACTGATGTTGTTGGGGTTACTGTTTCAAATATTTTGCCACCCGTAATTACCACAATATCAAACTCGCTATTCTCATCAAGATTTGGCGAAACAACGGTAATTTTATCAAATGTTGGTTTTAATACCTCTTTTATGTCATTTACGATTTCTTCAAAATTATCCTGTGCCGTGATTGAGGTAGTCGAATTATCAAACTTATCCGCATTTCCTGTCTTAATATTGTCAGCACTATATCCCGCGTCCTCAAGAGCTTTGACAACTATACCTGCCTGACCGGGAGTTCCAGTCCCATTCTGAACTTGGATCTTAACTGTTTTTTTATCTATCTTTGGTAGGGGGGTAGGAGATGGCATCTTATTTTCAACAACGACCGCTTCTTTTTTTTCTTCAGTTTTTTTTGGTTTATTGATGATTAAGTAACTGGCAATAATAGCAGTTAAAAGAACTGCCACAACAACAACCATTGGTATTATTTTGTTACTTTTTTTAGGTTGACCCGAATATGAAAAAGCTGTTTCTTCCATAAGCTATAGGTTGATTATAACGATTTCTTTACAGGCGTCAAGCTCAAAATAAATCATCTATTTAAATTTTGCGGAGAGGGGGGGAGTCGAACCCCCGAAGACCTTTCAGCCTTATACGCTTTCCAAGCGTACGCATTCGGCCACTCTGCCACCTCTCCTAGTCAAGATACAGTATATAGCATTTAACCGTAATTTTAGCCGTAAAATTGATTACATAATCTTATAGTTTAAAGTTATCCACAAATTGTTAGCAAAAATTAAAGTCTTATAGTCTATTTTTCAAATAAAAAGGCCTTTTAATTTTGCTATAATTATTAAGTAAAGCCGGGGTGGCGAAATTGGCAGACGCGCAGGTTTTAGGAACCTGTTCCCGCAAGGGATTGGGGGTTCGATTCCTCTCCCCGGCACTTAATCAAAAAATAAGTTAAAATGATTTAATGATGTCTACGAGTCTGTATTTATTAGCAAAAAAGATTCATCGATTGCTCGTGCTTATAATTGCTGTTATTGGTGTTTTAATGGCCGTGACTGGAACTTTGCTTAAATATACTCTCATTAGCAAAAAACTAACTTTTATTGATTTGGGTTTAATGAGATCCCTTCATAATAATCTCAGTCCTTATTTTGCTGTGGTTTTTTTGGGAATGCTCATCACCGGTCTTATCATGTATCTTTATCTCTTAATCCCTAAAAAATAACCTTTTGTGATAAAATATTCACATGTCAATCTGGGCTTATTCTTTGATTAGCGTAACATTTGTCAGTCTACTGTCTCTTTTGGGAGTCTTTACTCTTGGGATTAAAGAAAAATTCCTTCATAAAATTTTGATATATTTTGTCAGTTTTTCGGCTGGTGCTTTATTTGGCGACGTCTTTATTCATCTGATTCCGGAAGTTTATAAAGACGGAACAACTGTTTACACTTCGATTTTTTTTCTTTCAGGAATTTTAATTTCTTTTTTAATAGAAAAAATTATCTATTGGAGAGAAAATCATGCTTCGTCCATTTTAGGTAATAAGGTAAAACACTTTGTTTTCATGATTCTTTTTGGTGATGGAGTTCATAACTTTATCGATGGTTTGGCAATCGGGGCCAGTTTTTTGGTCAGCATTCCGGTCGGAATTGCAACAAGTTTAGCGGTTATTCTGCATGAAATTCCTCATGAGATCGGAGATTTTGCCGCTCTTATTCACGGAGGATTGGGTAAGAAACAAGCAATCTTTTACAATTTTGTTTCGGGATTAACAGCTATTTTAGGAACCTTATTTGCCTTAGTTTTAAGTCAATACATCGTTGGAATAAATAATGTACTTATTCCTTTTGCTGCCGCTAATTTGATCTATATTGCCGGAACAAACCTCATTCCCGAACTTCACAAAGAAACCCAACTAAAAAGGAGCGTCATTCAAATTTTTACTTTTATCTTAGGAATTGCTATCATGTACGGATTGTTGATCGTTGGATAGTTATAAATCGTTATAAATCGTTATAAATCGTTTTAAATAGTTGAAAATAGTCTTTAAGTAATTTTAAAGCGAAGGTAACAAATTTTTTGCGGTTTTTTGTTTTCCGTCAAAAAATTTCGTTACCGAGCTTGGTATGATAAGATTATGAATAAAAATACGATAATAATCTCTATTGTTTCCATCGCCGTAACTTTTCTACTTCTTTTCGGCGTTTATAAATTAATTAACCAACCTGTAATTACCGACTTTCCTCAAACCAAACAACTAAAAGTCAATGATCACGTTAAATGGTCTCCTGAGAAAAAAAATATTTTAGTCGAATACAGCGATTTTCAATGTCCGTCTTGTAAAGGCGCCCATGACTTTTTAAAAACTATTGAAGCCTCAGACAGCGCTGATTTTGATATTGCCAAGAAAGTTACTTTTGTATATAGATATTTTCCACTCTTCCAAATCCATGATAAGGCCAATATAGCTGCCTACGCAGCTGAAGCCGCAGGCATTCAAGGTAAATTCTGGGAGATGGATAGCTTACTCTTTGATAACCAGCAAAGTTGGACAGGTAGCAAAGATGCTATGAACGAATATTTTATAAAATATGCAAAAGAACTCGAGCTGAATGTTGATCAATTTGCAAAAGATACGAACTCAGCTGAAGTTAAAAACCGCGTTACCGAAGATTTAAGGGAAGCAGAGCAGATGGGTGTCAACTCAACCCCGACTTTCTTCTTAAACGGACAAAAGGTCGTTGTTAATTCTTACAACGAATTTAAGACTTTATTAAAAAATCTTTAAGAAAAAAAGTGATCAATAATCGAATCGTAAACAAACAAATAATAATCAATAATCTTCTTATAAATTATTACTCTGTTTTACCGGAGAAAAAATCTTCCAACAAAAAGCTTATTTTCCTCCACGGTTGGGGAGTCGA
>CABIKN020000071.1 GCA_902200405.1 Candidatus Roizmanbacteria bacterium
TTGCTCAGAAATATTCGGGCCTGGCTGATTGGAGTCAAATAGGGATTGCGGCCAATTTGGCAAAAAATACAAAGACGAAAATATATGGGAATGGGGACATAAAAAGTCGTGAACAGGCATTGGAAAGAATTAAAGAATATAATTTAGCCGGAGTTTTAATTGGTCGGGCTGCTTTAGGTAACCCTTGGATATTTAAAGGCGTAATTCCAACAACCGAAGAAAGGTTCAAGGTACTTCTGGAGCATTGTAAAAAGTTTGTGGAATTTTTTCCAACGGCAGACCTAAGTATTATGCGAAAACATTTAGCTTGGTATGTAAAGGATTTTCCTCACGCCGCTGAAGTAAGAAATGCTTTAATGCAGGTAAATAGTATCGACGACGTTAAAAAAATACTAGTCACAATTGTTCCATCAATAGTTTAATTATTATATTATGTCGATAATTTTAGGATTTGTTTTTGGGTACGTTATTTCAGAGGTTTATGAAAGAATCGGACTAAATATCACAAAGAAACTAAGAATTACTGGCTTAATAATTTTCGGTTATCGACTTCATCACAGCCTATATGGATTATTAATAATAATTATTGGTCTTTTATTTAATAACTCAACAAACCCATTACTATTAATTTCAATTGGGCTAGGAAATATTACTCAACATTATTTTTCTGGCGATGGATTTGTCTTTATTACAAAAGAAAAAAATAAATTATCTAAGTAATTTATTAACCAAATTGTAAATATCTTTTCGGTGCCCGATTAAAATTATATATATTTCTTGTGAGGTTTTTCTATAAACTATTCGGTAATTACTGACCCGAACACGAAAAATATTTTTAAAACCGGATAATTTTTCTTCTTGTAGATTGAAAGCTTCGTCTTTAATAAGTCGAATTTTTCGAGCAAGAGCTATTTGATCTATCTTAGTTATTTTTTTTAATTCTTTTTCAGCCCGAGGAGAAAATATTACTCTCATATATTTAATTCTTTGGCTATTTTTTCAAAATCATTTCCTTTTTTAAAGTTAGTCTCAAGCAC
This sequence comes from Candidatus Roizmanbacteria bacterium, assembly GCA_902200405.1. Classification (GTDB taxonomy): domain Bacteria; phylum Patescibacteriota; class Microgenomatia; order UBA1406; family GWC2-37-13; genus GWC2-37-13. The sequence continues at coordinate 1,038 of CABIKN020000071.1, forward strand.
AGTTTTTCTATCGATAGAATCTTCCATAAAAGAAACGATTTTTTCATAAAGATCTTTACCCAGCAAATAAGCCTCGACTTTATTGCGATTTTCAACAGCTAGTGGAAAGTCGAGAGCTCCAAGAATCGCTTTTGAGGGATTTATTTTTAATTGTGAAATAGATATTGTGTTCATAATTAGATAATAATAACAATGAGTAGGTCTCTTGTCAAGACCTATTAAAAGGTCTAATCAATTAACTTTATTTTTAAGTTTTGAACGAAGTTCTCGAAAATATAAAATAGCCTGGTATACCTCTTCTGCCATTTCGTTTTCAGGATCAATTTCTAAAGCTTTATTTATAAATATTAATGCCTGATTTTCATTACCTTCTTTATTTTCAAGAACAGCTAAGTCACATAATGTTTGGATATCTTCAGGAAAAAGATAGTGAGCTTTATTCATTAATTTTCTTCCAATATCAGAATTACCATTCATAAAATGAGTCCAGCCCAAAAGATGTAAAATTCTTGGATTATTTGGAAGAAGTTTATCAGCTTTTGATAGTGCGTTAATTGATTCAATGAATCGTTCTTGTTTACATAAGGCATCTCCTAGGAGATAATAAGCTTCAGGATTTTTTTGATCAAGTTTTATTACTTGACGAAGTATTTTTTCTGCCTTTTCCCATCGAGCCAGTTCAAGATATTTATCTGATTGTTTTATTAGTTTTTTTACATTAATTTTATTGTTTTTCATAAATATATTAGCAATTAATTATTTTTATTCACTAATTTTCCAAACGCCTTTTTCACGAAAGGCTGGGATCGTCTGCCGTTTCGCTTTATTTAATAAGGCTTTTAATAATTGATTGGTATTTTGCGCATATTCAGAAAGCCGAATAGCAGAATCTCCCTTTAAATAAGTAATTCTTTTGTGAAATGATTCTAAAAGAGCCAAGGTTAAAACTTTTTCCATAGTTATATTTTTTCTTTTTTCCCTGTATTCTTTAAAGCCCTCATAATAAATTGTTTTTTCTTTATCTCGAATAATAATTGGTGGAAAACCTAGTTGCATTAGTTGATAATTTATAAGGACTCGTCCGATTCTGCCATTACCATCATTAAATGGATGAATACTTTCAAAATTTAGATGAAATTGAGAGATTTTTTCCAAAAAATAAGCACTGTGATTGCTTGAATATTCCAAAACCGCCGTGTCCATCATTGCCTCAATATGTTCTGGTGCTGGTGCAATATGCGTTCCAATACGTACAAATTCGTATTGTTTGCGAAACCGGCCAGAAATATCATCATCTATATTTGAAATAAGCATTTTATGAAAAAATAAAATCGATTCAATATTTAGATTTTTAGATTCAATTTTGCCTTTAATATATTCAAACACTCGGGCTAAATTTTTTGCTTCAAATATCTCTCTAAGCGAGACATTGCGAGAGACATCAAGTTCCAACAGAATTTTTTCTGTTTCCGCAATCGTCAGAGTAGAATTTTCAATTGCATTGGAGTTATAGACCGATTCAGGAAGTTCAGCCTCGAATATCATGTCCAAAAGAGTCTCCATATTCTTTTTTAAAGAGTCGTACTCTCGTTTGAGTTTATCTATCTCTGACTTGACATTTTTTGTTATTGCCATATGGTAGGAATTATATAATATTCACGATATTTTGTCAATATATCGTGAATTTATGTCTATTTTCACCAATATTCACGGTTTTTTAGTCTATAACCGATCTTTTTCCCACTCATCAAACCAAACTCCGTCATGATTCTGCTTTGCCCAACTTTCCGCTTTTTGCAGACGATCTAAATATTTTGGTTTGACTTCGCCCTTCATCAAGCTGATTTTGGCATAACCAACCTCAAGGAGTTTTTCTTGAATCAGAGTAGCTTGTCCTGAGCCTGCCGAAGGATCAATCCATAGATACCCAAGGAGTCGTCCATAACGATCTAGTTTTATTTGGTCAAATTCCACCCTTACTTTTTTATTGAGTAAAGTTTTTACCACAAATTCTTTTGCCTCGGGTCCCCAACGGACATTAATTTCCGGTGCATCAATTCCCAAGAAACGGAATTTTTCCCCAGTTTCTAGTCTTACGGTATCGCCATCAATAACTTCGATGACTTTATATTTTCCGTCTTTGGGTTCTGGGAGGAGGATGTTTTTTACTTTGGAGATGGGAGTAGAAGATGAGGGTTTATTTTTGACAAAATAATCTTTACTAAAAAAGCCAAGAATAAAAACAACAACTAAAACAAAAGAGCTTATCAGAATTTTCTTAATTCTTTTCACAATTTCATTGTACATAAAAAATCATTTTTAAGATAATTACACTATCTTGTAGACGACCGTCTTGAAGATAATAATTAGACACAAATTAGACGAATATTAGACGAAAGTAAAGAGCTGATATTATTTCTCCCACCTTGAAACAGAGAAATCGACGCGGGAGTTGAGGAGAGATACACCTTCAGCAACGAGCATTTTTTTCTTTTTATTAATTCCACCAACTCCAGAGTATCCTGTGAGTTTTCCGTCTGAGGCGACGACGCGGTGGCAGGGGACGATCGGGGCATCGGGATTATTTTTCATGAATACTCCAACGGCCCGGGCGGCCTTGGGTTTCCCGGCAAGTTTTGCAAGTTGTCCATAAGTGGCCACTTTCCCCTTGGGGATAGAGCTACAAATTTTATAAACTTTTTCTTTGAAATTCATAAGATATATTAAATGATAATATTATCAATCAATCGGGTTTTTCCTACATAGGCGGCAATAAGGATGACGG
>CABIKN020000072.1 GCA_902200405.1 Candidatus Roizmanbacteria bacterium
AAAAGTAGTTTTAGCTAGCACAATTGAAGAAAAAAGAAATATTATAAAAGAAATTTATGATAGTTATGTTGAAAAGGACATTCAAAACCTCATTCATATTGAAAAAACAGAAAATTTTATACACCTCGTTTCTGTATTATCTTCCCAAATTGGACAATTAGTAAATAAAACCGAACTGAGTAAAACTTTAAACATCGATAGGGAAACATTGAAAACATATCTTTGGTATTTAGAAAAGACATTTATCATCAATCGGATTAATCCATTTTTTTCAAATATTCGTAAAGAACTTACCAAAATGCCTCTATTTTATTTTACAGATATTGGACTCAGAAATTATAATCGTAACCAATTTGTAACCCCTCCTGATAAGACAGATGGTTTTTTATTTCAAAATTTTATTTATCAACTATTAAAAGAGTCAAAAATGTTCAATAATTCTAAAATTAATTATTGGAGAACAAAAGATGGCGCTGAAGTTGACTTTATTGCTCATCTTGGTAATGATATTATTCCAATTGAAGTAAAAAATAGCTCACTAGATAGTACAGAGCTAAGTCAATCCATTCATAACTTTATTGCACTTTATAAACCAAAAAAATTATATTTAATAAACAAAAGTCTTGACAGTGTTTTTGTCTCAAATAATTGTGAAATAGCAGCGATCCCTTTTTTTAAACTTCTATAAAAAATATCTCTTCATGATCAAATACTTTTCCTGAAACGGGGATGCAAGTTTTTTTCGAAATGGATTGAGACTTTAGCATAGGCTAAATAATTATTGACAATATTGTATAATAAAAAACGTCTAAATACTATTTAGAAACATACCCAATAAAATGAAGAGTGCCAAAATAAAACTTTCTGACTACGTCATAAGATTTATTGAAAATCTTGGTGTCAAACATATATTCTTAATTTCAGGTGGTGGAAATATTCATTTAATTGATTCCATAGGAAAAAGCAAAAAAATTAATTATGTCTGCAATCATCACGAGCAAGCTGCATCGACGGCCGCAGAAGCATATGCAAGAATCAAAGGATTCGGAGTTTGTATAGTGACGACTGGACCGGGGGGAACCAATGCGATTACCGGCGTCCTTGGTGCCTATCAAGATTCTATTCCAATGCTTATAATATCCGGACAGGTAAAAAGAGAAACGATCGGTGCGGGAAAAATTACCAGACAGTATGGTGATCAGGAAGTTAATATTGTTGACATTGTTAAACCTCTGACTAAATATGCGATCACAGTAATGGATCCTTTGGAAATTAGTTATCACCTGGAAAAAGCTGTTTATATTTCAAAATCGGGCAGGCCTGGTCCAGTTTGGATTGATATCCCACTTGATATTCAAGGATCAACCATTGAAACGGACAAGTTAAAAAAATTTAATACTAAAGAAATAAAACCCGATTTTGGCACTGACAAGAAAAAATTAAAAGAACTCGTTGCAAAAACTATTGATAAAATCAAAAATTCAAAAAGACCGGTTTTATATGCTGGAAACGGAATTAGACTCGCAGGAGCTTATAAACAATTTTTGTCTTTAGTTGAACTACTTAAAATTCCCGTATTGACGAGTTATGCAGGTTATGATTTGATGCCCTCCGCCCATCCATATTTTTTCGGCAGGGGACATGCTTTTGGACAAAGAGCCGGAAATTTCGTTTTACAAAATAGTGATCTATTACTTTCGATCGGAGCTCGGTTTGATATCCGCACAATCGGTTTTACTTACAAAGCTTTTGCACGAGCCGCTTACAAAATAATGGTCGATATTGATATGAAAGAAATTAAAAAACCGATTCTTTCAATAGATCTGCCTGTCAACTTTGATGCTAAAGATTTTATTGAAGAAATGATCAGACAACTGAAAGACAATCAACTGAAACTACAAATAAATGATTGGTTGGATTATGGGAGAAGATTGAATAAAAAATATCCGGTTGTATTAAAAGAATATTGGCAGGAAAAAAATTTCGTTAACAACTACTGTTTTATTGAGGCGATTGGAAAACAGCTGAAACCAAATGAATTGATTGTGGAATCTAATGGGGTCGGCCCTCTTAATTGCATGTATCAGGCTTTTTATGTCAAGCCCGGACAAAGAATTATTTTGAATAACGGTTGCGCCCAGATGGGCTATGGACTGCCGGCGGCCGTCGGAGTAGCCTTTGCCGCTGATAAAAAACAGCGAGTCATTTGCTTTGATGGCGATGGAAGCATTCAACTTAATATTCACGAACTTCAGGTCATGAAGCATCACAATTTACCGATTAAATTGTTTATTTATACCAACGACGGTTATCTTTCAATAAAAAATACTCAAAATAATCTGTTTGCCGGTAAACATGTGGCGGTTGACAATGAATCTGGGATCAGTTGCCCGGATATTGTGAAGATCGGAAAAGCTTATGGAATAAAGACCGAGCGGATCAATAATCATGCTGACATGGAGAAGAAAATAAAGAAAGTACTTGCTTATCCTGGCCCAATTATCTGTGATATCAACGCCGTTAGGCAACTTACCCTTTCACCAAAACTGATGGCAAAAAAACTACCCAGTGGCCAATTTGCTTCCCCTCCGCTTGAAGACATGGGCCCATTTTTACCTAGAGATGAATTCGAAAAAAACATGTTAATTCCTTTGTGGAAAGGATAAAAAATGAGTAAAAAAACAATCTTCATCACCGGGGCGGGGGGATTTATTGGAAGGAACTTAACAGAGCAGTTAAATAAAAAATATAATTTATTAACTCCCAGCCACAAGGAATTGGATTTGTTGGATGAAAAAGCGGTTGATGATTTTTTTAAAAAAAATAAGATAGATGTTGTTATAAACTGTGCTGTAATTGGTGGAAGTAGAAAAGAAGAACATGTTGAATCTGCCCTATTAGGAAATCTAATAATTTTTTTTAATCTTCTCAGAAATAAGAGAAAATACAAAAAAATGATTCATCTGGGATCGGGCGCAGAATACGATAAAACCAAGCCAATTATAAAAGTTAAGGAAACAGACTTGGGCAAAACAATTCCAAAAGACGAATATGGGTTTTTCAAATATATCTGCTCAAAATATATAGAAAAAGAAAAAGATATTGTTTGCATCAGGCTCTTTGGGTTATTTGGAAAATATGAGGACTACCGCTACCGTTTTATCTCTAATGCGATCGTCAACAACATAAACGGACTCCCGATCACTATGAATCAGAATGTTTTTTTTGACTATACTTATGTAGATGATTTTGTCAAAATCGTTGATTATTTTATCAGTCATAAGGCGAAACATAAGTTTTATAATATCGGCACCGGCAAAAAAATTGATTTATTGACGATCGCCAATAAAATAAATAAAATCGCTGACAAAAAATCAAAGATAATAATAAAAAATAAAGGACTGAATAATGAATACACCTGTGATAACTCTCGCTTAAAAGAAGAGTTAAAAAAATTTAGTTTCACAAATTTTGATAAGGCTTTGGTTGAGTTGTATAATTGGTACAAAATAAAATATGAATAAAAGAACAGTTTTCATTACCGGATCTGCTCGAGGAATAGGGGAGTCGATTTATAAAAAACTGAAGACAGAAAAATACAAAATAATCGCCCCCACAAGAGAAGAACTTGATCTGAGTGATAGCATATCAATTAATCAATATATTGACACACACAAAGATTTAAAGATAGATATATTAATTAATAATGCAGGTATTAATTTGCCAACCTGGATTGACGAGTTGACCGATGAGAATATTAATCAACACACCCAAATTA
>CABIKN020000073.1 GCA_902200405.1 Candidatus Roizmanbacteria bacterium
ATAAGAATACTGAAAAAAAGGAAAAAATTATGAAAGACCTTTTAGATTATTGCAGGATAGATACTCTCGCCATGGTTCAATTATTTAAATTCTTGCAGAAAGAAGTATGAATCAAAACAATAAGGAAAGTTTATTAGAAAAAATTAGGAAATATAAAAAAAATTCATGGACTTTAGGAAACGAGGTTCTTTATCGACTTTGTAGGGAACATCCTCTACATAAATTAGATGATGAAATTGGAGCTAAAATTTGGCTAATTGGTAGGGCATATTCTGTTTCAATTGAAAGAAGAAAAATAAAGACGTCAATCAATGATGATTATTATAATGACAGAGTTATTCCTAAAATTAAAAAAAGTAATATCGATAAATGGATAAAGGATTGTAAAATAGAAAAAACAAAAGACTCTAGTTTGCGGGCTCACAAAAAAGTAACTGATCTTTTTAAGGATATTTCTGGACTAGAGAAGAGATCACTTGCTTCAAAGTATCTTCATTTTCATCTTCCAGATTTATTTTTTATTTATGATTCAAGAGCAGTACATGGCATAAGCGTTTTGCTTAAAGAATTGAATTTAAAAAATAAAGGAAAAAAAATTGATAATAGTCTTTATGATAAAGGTTATTCATCGTTTTTTAACAAATGTCTTAAAGCAAAAGGGGAAATAATCAAACAATTTAAGTTAAATTTAAAATGTAGAGAATTAGATACATTACTTATCAATATAGCTAATGAGCATTTGAGAAAATGAAAAACCAAATGTTTCACAAAATAGTAGATATTCAAAATTCGAGAAGGAGAAATTCTTTTAATATTTTTTCTTTCATTAAAAAATTATTAGGGATAATTATCAATATTATCTTTTTTCCCTTTGAGCTTCTCTATAAATTAATTACTTCAAAATTCATCTCTTTCTTCGTCAATTTTACCTTTCTTATAATGGCGTTTTTCTTTTTTACTTTTCATAATCAATTATTAGAATTATTTTATGACGTCGACTTAAAAATCGGAGGAATAGAAAATATCAAATGTAGAGAAGCGGAGACTATCAAAAACCTTAGAACTTCAACAGTCAGAATAGTTGGAGGCGAAAGCGAAGGATCGGGATTTTCAATTGAAATGGATACTGATATAAGAAAATCGTACGTCCTCACTAATTTTCATGTCATTGAAAATGAACCAGCACCCAAAGTAGTTTTCTTAAACAAATACTCCTCTCAAGTCGAAATTATAGCCGCCGATAAAAATACCGACTTAGCCCTTTTGTTGGTTAGCGATCTCATACCACCTTTAAAATTTAAAAACTCTGACGAATTAAATCCTGGAGATGCTCTTATTTCTTTTGGTTATGCGTTTGGTAGTGAATTGGTCGGGGAAGCAACGGTAAAAAAAGGAGTATTTTCCGGAAAAAGAAAAGATAAAGTAGCCGGAGTAGAATATATTCAAACCGACTCAACTTTAAATCCGGGAATGAGCGGTGGGCCGATGACAGATATTTGCGGAAGAGTGGTCGGAATTAATAAATCAGGAACAACAGGAATGGGAATGGCGATTTCAGCTAATGATATTGAAACAAATTTAAGTTATTTAAAAAATTCAAAAGAACCACTTAAAGATATTAAGATAATTACTTTTAATCCAAACCAAAGTCCACTTGACGCAGTGACGACTTTTTATAACTATATTAAAATGAAGAAAATGGAAAAAGCATTTGGTCTTCTTGGAGAAAAATTCTTAAGTGGAGGAAATTATAAAAATTGGGTAAAAGGTTATATCCCTAATTTAGATACTTCGGTATTAAAAATTGAAACTTATGAGGAAAACAAAGACTTAGTTAAAGTAAAGCTGATAACCAAAGATTTGATCGATGAAGAAATAATAACCAAATATTTTGAAGGAACATGGGAAGTGAAAGAGGTTGACGGAAATCTCAAACTCTGGTGGCCACAGATCAAAGAAGTTCCAGAGCCGGACTGGATGTGGTTTTATGAATAAGTTCTTTTAGTAAGTTTATTTTTTTAGTTAACGGAATTTTTCTAATCATATACCTAATCTCTTTGACTACTTCATCAGCAAATTTATCCATATCTTTCAAATCTTTTTGAATAATTCTTTTCACTCCTTTTTGTTTTAGTTCAGCGTTATATTCCTCCACTGAAGAAATACCGATGATCTTATCTTTTCCAAATCTTTCAATATCTAAAATATGAAAAGACTTACCAATCTTACAATCACGATCAAGAAGGATAATATCAAACTTAGCTTTTGAATTGGAATTTATATATTCCTCAACTTGTAAAGAAGTAGTTAATACCATGACACAAAGCTCAAATGATTGATCGCCTTCTAGAACAAACAGCCTATCTAAAATTTTTGATAAAACTTTAAGATTATCTTCCAATATTAAAATTGACTTTGTTAAATACATAAATACATTAAATATTAAAAGTAGTTTAAATTATTTCCAAACACCTACCCTCAATTGCTTTGCCTCTTTTTCCGCAGATAATAATTCATCCTGATATTTTATCTTGGCTCTTTTCTCATAAAGGACAACTCTAGCTAATCCATTTCTCACTAACTCAATATTAAGATTAACTCCACCTACAAATACGTAACCTAAAGTCCTACCGAACTTATCAACCTTGTAATTCGCTTCTTGTTCAAAAGTTATTTCTTTACCCAAGACAAGATTTTTGGTAAAAGTTTTTGCTTCTTCAAATAATGGTTCTTTAACTTCTGGTGCATTAACCCCATAAAGCCTAAAAGTTTTTCCATCACTCAACTTCAAAGTATCTCCGTCGCTAACTTCGGTAACAGTTACTGGACTTACATTAACTGATATGTCAGACGGCAAGGAAGATTGGGTTTTAATCTTTTGTTTCTCAAAGAAACTCCCACCAAAGAAAGATAGAAGAACAAGAATAAAAACTATAATATAGGGCAAGGCTTTATTTTTCATTTGTCTTTAGCGTCCCGAATAATAATCTTCTTTCCTCTTTCATCCAACTCAAACTCAAGATTTTGGTTTTGTCTCCAACCCAAAGCTTTTAAAAACTCACGGGGAATAGTTATAACTTTGGAGTATTTACCTGATGAAGTAATCTTACGAATTATTTTCATGTTGCTTTTATTGTACACCCAGCCATTTATCTAATTCAACATTAACCGGTCGGACTATTAACTAAAAAGCAAAAGAAAGATTAACCGACCGGAACACTCAAGCGATTAACAAACTAGTTCCCCTCTCCGCCTGCTGGAGGAGGAGAGGGGCCAGGGGTGAGGAGATTAAAATTGGTCGATCTGAAAATGCCGCTCGATTGCGGGTATGGATTTGGTTAAGAACTTACAACCCGCAATGGAGCGAGTCCCGATAACCTTTGATCTACCCAACTACAGAAACAATTGCAACCATATCTCTCTGAGTTGATTTGGTGATCACGCTTTTGATTGACTGACCAAATCAACTGAGAGAGAAAGATAAGATCAAACTTCTTCAAGTATTCCCCCAAGGTTAATAAGATTTAGGGACGGGCATTTTCTTTCGACCAGATTCCTTATTCTCCAGTTTCCCAAACCTTAGTTTTATAAAGGGAGTCTTTCGACAGAGAGAGGTGAACGAATCCATCAACATAACTGGAGTGAACCGAACGACAGAGAAAGATGACCGAAATTAAAATTTCTGAAGCTTGACCGGTTGAGTAACTTCCGGTCAAAGGGCGACTGCTTGCCAGTCGACCAATTTTGTTTTCTGTTTCCTTCCCCTGTCTTTCTGCCGTTCCCCCGAAGACTTGGAAAAGTGAGGAAAGGAAAACCG
>CABIKN020000074.1 GCA_902200405.1 Candidatus Roizmanbacteria bacterium
CTTTTTTATTATTGGTTTGGGGGCTCTGATCTATAGATTATTTGTGCCAAAAATCAAAGAAAAAAACTCTTATTGGCAAGATTCTTCTTCAGATAATTTTGATTTAGATTATTTTAAATCCGCATATTAATCTATGTTAATGCTCGGAATTTCTGCTTACTATCATGATAGTGCTGCCTGTATTATCAAAGACGGTCAAGTCATTGTTGCGATTGAAGAAGAACGTTTTTCTCGTATCAAACATGATAATAATTTTCCTTATAAAGCCATAGAATTTTGTTTGAAAAGTCAGGAACTCAAAGCGGAAGAAATCGACTGTGTAGCCTACTATGAAAAACCTCTCCTTAAATTTGAACGGATTTTGGAAACATTTCTGGCTACCTGGCCTTTTTCTCTAAATCCTTTTTTAAAAGGGATGCCGGAATGGTTAGATTATAAAATAAAAATTGAGGCAACCATAAAAAAATTTGGTTTCAAAAATCAAATATTTTTTATTCCTCATCATTATTCTCATGCGAGTTCGGCTTTTTATCCGTCTTCATTCAAAAAAGCAGCTATTTTAACAGTTGATGGGGTAGGAGAATGGCAGACGACCGGTTTGTGGCAGGGCGAAGATAACAAGATCACTCCTTTAAAAAAAATTGATTTTCCTCACTCTCTAGGTCTTTTATATTCTACTTTTACCGCTCATTTAGGATTTAAAGTCAATGAAGATGAGTATAAAGTGATGGGTTTAGCCGCTTACGGAAAACCTACGTTCGTTAATAAAATTCATTTAATAGTTGATATTAAAGATAATGGAAGTTTTAAATTAAATCTAAAATATTTTGGTTTTAGGGAGAGTTTTTCCATGTACAAAAATCATTTTGAAAAACTTTTTGGAATGGCACGAAAACCAAACGAAAAAATAACCAAAAAACACAAGAATATAGCGGCCAGTATTCAGGTAGTAACCGAAGAAATTTATTTCAAGATGCTGAATTATTTATATTCAATTACTAAGACGGAAAATCTTTGTTTAAGTGGAGGAGTAGCCTTAAATGCTCTAGCCAACGGCAAAATTTATAAAGAAACTTCCTTTAAAAATATTTATATTTTTGGAGCGGCAGGTGATAGTGGAGCTGCGGTTGGCGTCGGACTTTTTGTTTACCATCAAATTGTTCCAGTAGCAAAAAAACAACCGATAAATAATCTTTATTTTGGCTCAGAATATTCAAATGAGAGAATCGAGATAATTCTAAAGAATCACAAATTAAAATATAAAAAATTTGTCAACGAAGAAGAACTTATAATTAAAACTGCCAAATTGCTTTCTCAAGGCAGTATTGTTGGTTGGTTTGAAGGACGTTGTGAATATGGACCAAGGGCTTTGGGCAATCGTTCTATATTATGTAAGACTAATCCAAGATCAATGAAAACAAAAATGAACATAATCAAGTTCAGAGAGCAGTTTCGTCCATTTGCCGGGTCAATTCTTCAGTCGGAAGTTCATAAATACTTTGAAGTTCCTGAAGTTAAACACTGGTCACCGTTTATGACCTTTTGCTTTCAGGTAAAAAAGAATAAAAAAGATGAACTGGCTGCCATTGTTCATACCGATGGCAGTTGCCGTATTCAAACTGTTGACAAAGAAAACGGACGTTACTTTAATTTAATTAAAAGATTCTATAAGTTAACCGGAACTCCCTGCATTTTAAACACCAGTTTCAACCTCAAAGGAGAACCAATCGTCGAAACTCCAATTCAGGCTATTAGTGATTTTATTAATACAAAAATGGATTACTTGGTAATGGGAGATTACTTAGTTGACAAGACCAATTTTAAAATTAGATAAAAAATGAGAAAAATTCTTTATATATTATTCTTAATATTCATCATATTGGTTTTATTAGAAATTCTACTTAGACTATACGGTTTTTTTTACATAGCAAGATTAAGCAGCTTTTATAAAAACATGGATAACAAAAGTAAAATAAATATATTAGCTGTTGGCGAATCAACTACGGGAGGGCTTTGGATTGAGGGCAAGAGTTACCCATTACAGCTTAAAAAAAAGCTTAATGATTTTTATCATTGTAACTGTGTGAATGTAAGTATATTAGCTCTCCCAGGAGCAAATACTTCAAGTACTTTATATTATTATCCGTCAGAACTCATAAAGGTAAAGCCAGACATAGTTTTATTTATGGTGGGAGTCAATGATACTTATTACTATGCTTATAATTTTGACTCTTTATTATTAGAAAGTCAATTTTCCAAAAACAAGATTATATACAAAATTACTTTAGCATTAGTTAGATTATCAAATAAAATAAAACTATTAAGAATTATAAAATTAATATATGCAAATTTGGCTTTATCAAAGAACATTATTGAAGACGCCACCTATATTTATGAAGGCGGAGATAAAACTAAGAGGAGAGAAATCTTTGCAAAAGCTAATTTCAATATTAATCAAGAAATTACAAAGACAAATATCGAAAAAATGTTATATATAACTAAGAAGGCAGGCATAACTCCCATATTAATGACATATCACTCTGCCTCAATCAACGAGATTATTAAACAAATCGCAAAGAAAGACTCGATATTATTAATTGACAACGAAAAAATATTTTCAAATTTTTTTTTAAATGATTATGTTATGAAACAAGACAGTTGGCATCCTAACGAAAAAGGTTATCAGGTGATTGCTGATAACATATTTTTATTTTTAATTAAACAAAAAATTGTTCGGTCCAATTAATAACATTAAATGTTATAATTATTGAATTGATAAAAATAATCACTAAATTATTGAGAAAACAGCTTTTCATTTCGATTTTCATTGGGTCGATTTTGTTTGTTGGCTTAATTGTTTTAATAAAGCTTCCTTTTAGAAAAACTACCAATCTTTATGTTACCGTTAAATTGAATCAAGGTTTTTGGTGGGCGAATACTCCAAAGCCGGGGATATGGTTCCTAGAGGCTTTGAAAAAAGGAGAAAAAGAACACAACTTATTAAATGAACCAATAGCAGAAATTATTGGCGTCAGATATTATCAGCAGACAAACTCAGACTTAAATCAATTTGATATTTATTTATCAGTAAAGCTCTCTGTTGAAGATAACGAAAATAAAGGATATATGTTTAAAAGAACAAAAATTGCCGTTGGATCCCCCATAGACATGGACTTTACCGGTTCTCAGATAACTGGAACGATAGTTAGCCTAGATGTCAGGAAAAGCAGCCCTAATTATATAGAAAAGAATATTACTTTAACTAAAAAATTTGCCTTTCCTTGGGAGTATGAAGCTATTAAAATAGGAGATAGGTATTTTAATGGGGAAGAAAATGTCTTTGAAATTATAGATAAGCAGGCATTTGACACATTGACAATTACATCAGATGCTTATGGTAATATTTTGCCTCAGGTACAAGAATTAAGAAAATATATTATTGTTAAAGCTAAAATTAAGCTAACGAAAAATTCTTTCAATCAATTTATTTTTGGAGAGGAACAGGTTATAAAAATAAATTCCTATGCAAATTTAACAACTAACAATATGGTTCTTTCTGATTTTAATGTAGCCTCACTAGATTAAATAAAAAATTTTCATAAGAATTTATTATTTTTATCCATGAATATTTATTCTGAGCCTCTTTTTTTATTTCTGATCTCAATTTTTTTAGCTTCGGTGAGTTTTTTAACAATATTATTGTTTCTATTGTTTGTTTGAGGCTTTTGGCAGTATTTAA
>CABIKN020000075.1 GCA_902200405.1 Candidatus Roizmanbacteria bacterium
TTAGCTGTAATATTAAGCCGAACTATCAGGTCTTGTAGGGCAACGACACATTCAGATCTTGCAACTTTAAAAGAACCACAGGTAACTACTTACTATTGTTTTAAACATAAAAAAATCTGTAAACCTTTGTTTACAATTAAAAATTGGTTTAATCGCTACGCTTTAGATACGCTTAATCGTCTCCAAGATTTCAATAAAATCAAAACTAAGGCATATTACGCTACTATAACCAATGATTCACGGACATCAGACATTTTAACCGAAGTAAAAAAAAGAAATAAACTTTTTTATGAACTTTTAAATAAACAAAAAGTTAAAGGAGTTTTTTCTTCACCTCCTTATGTTGGGCAGATCGACTATCATGAACAGCATGCTTATGCCTATGATTTGTTTGGATTTGATCGTAAAGATGAATTAGAAATAGGTCCATTGTATAAAGGTCAAGGAATCGAGGCTAAAAATAGTTATGTCAAAGGTATATCTGAAGTTTTATTAAACTGTAAAAAATACTTAATAAATAATTTTGATGTATTTCTTGTTGCAAATGATAAATATAATCTCTATCCTTTAATAGCTGAAAAGTCTGGAATGCAAATAATTAACAAATTCAAAAGACCTGTTTTAAATCGAACCGAAAGGGACAAATCTCCTTATTCGGAAATTATTTTTCATTTAAAATCAAAATAATATGACTTTAAGCTCAAAACAAATAGAACAAGTTGAATATGTATTAAAAAATAGCTTACGTAATAAGTTTCAAAATTATCAACCAGAGCCAGCATCAATGCCATTTCATACACGATTGCTCGGAAAAGATCGATTGGCTCTTTATTCGTTTATCCACTCCTTGAATACCAATTTTGGTACTACTATTTTTGAACCAATTGGACTCGTTTTAGCAAAACAAAAATTTAAACATGCTTGGTCACAACATATTGCAGGAAACATAATTAGTAGCGAATCCCAGAGAATAATTCAATCGATAATTGATGGATTAAGTACAGCAGAAATAACTCCTGATAAACATAAAGAGATAGAAGCAATAAGAAAAGTTTGTCAAAAAGGAACGATGATCAATATTAAACCAACAAGAGTTGATTTGATGGTACAGACAAATAGAGATGAATTATTCCTTTTTGATATAAAGACAGCAAAGCCAAATACGGGCGGTTTTAAAGAATTTAAACGAACATTGTTAGAATGGGTAGCAGTTATTCTTGCTTCAAATCCAGTAGCAAAGATCAATTCATTAATTGCAATCCCATATAATCCATATGAACCAGAGAAATATAATCGTTGGACAATGCGAGGAATGCTTGACCTAAAAAATGAATTAAAGGTTGCAGATGAATTTTGGGATTTTCTTGGGGGTAAAGGCACCTACGAAGATCTTCTTAATTGTTTTCAAAAAGTAGGGATAGAGTTGAGAAGCGAAATTGACGCGTATTTTAAACGTTTTAATAAATAACTACATTTTATGGCGTTAATCATTGTTGAGTCACCTACAAAAGCAAGAACTTTTAACTACATTTTAAAGTCGAAAAACCTAGAAGACAAAAATAACTACTTTGTTTTTGCATCGATGGGGCATATTCGCGACCTGCCAAAAAGTAGAATTGCTATAGATTATGAACATGACTTTAAACCTGATCTCGAGCCGATTTTAAATAAAGAAAAGATAATTACCCAACTGAAAAAGTTGGCAACTGAAAATCAAGAAATCATTCTGGCAACCGACCAGGACCGTGAAGGAGAAGCAATTTCTTATCATATTGCCTATATTTTGGGTTACATTGATGAAACCTGGCCGTCAATAGGCTTTAAAAAGGGTCTGACCCTCAAGAGAATTGTTTTCCATGAGATAACTACTAAAGCGTTGACGGAAGCATTAGCTAACCCAGAAACATTAAGGCTTGACCTGGTCAAAGCTCAAATGGCCAGAAGAATTCTAGATCGGATAGTTGGCTATGAACTGTCTCCTCTTCTTTGGAAAAAAACCGGTAAGAATTGGTTATCAGCCGGAAGAGTCCAAACAGTTGCTTTGCGACTGATAGTAGAGCGGGAGAAAGAAATTAAGGCATTTACGACTGAAGACTACTATCAATTATTTGGGATGTTTGAGTCCGATGTTAAAGCCAAGCTTGTTTCAAAAGACGATGATCCTTATGAGCAAAAGACGACGTTAAAATTATTTGCCGGGGATTATGTTTACACTAAAACGTCTATTAATAAAGACAATGTTGAGAATATCAAACAGGATTGTTTAAACGATAAATATACGGTTTCAGATGTCACCGAATCAATTGCACCTCGTTATCCGATGCCACCATATACCACGTCGCTTCTACAACAGGACGCTTATTATAAAAGCGGTTTTTCATCAAAACAAACAATGCGACTGGCCCAAGATCTGTACGAACGCGGTCTGATTACTTACCATCGCACCGACTCGTTTAATCTCTCAGCCCGTTTTGTTTTTCCGGCAAAAGAATATATTGAAAAAAAATATGGAAAAGAATATGCTCTTGACAAACCTAGAGGATTTAGAACCCGATCGAGATCGGCTCAAGAAGCCCATGAGGCAATTAGGCCGACAAAATTACTGGAAGCGAAAGTTGCTTTTAAAGGCAAAAAAGAATCAAAATTAACGGTTAATCACCAAAAACTTTACACACTGATTTTTAATAGAGCGATTGCAACACAAATGAAGGAAGCATCGATCAAAACAGTCAAAACAACCATTATTTCTGATAAAAAATATCTTTTTGAAAGTGAACAGCAACAGGTAATTTTTGACGGATTTTTAAAAGTCTTTGATCCATATTATGTTACTAATCATCAAACAATAATTAAATTGGAAAAAGGTATAGAAATTAAAATAAAGTTACTTGAAGAAAAAGCCTTACTCAGCAAGGCGCCTCCTCGTTATAACGAAGCGTCACTTATCAAAACATTGGAGGAAAAAGGAATTGGACGCCCTTCAACTTATGCAATGATCATTTCTCTTATTCAGATGAAAAATTATACAGAAAAAGATGGCCGTTATTTTATCCCGACCTCGATCGGGACTTCAATCTGCGACTATCTTTCAAGTAGTTTTCCAAAAATATTTGATCTTTCATACACGGCAAACTTAGAAGATGGATTAGATAGGATAGCTAATAAAGAAGAGGATTACATTAAATTATTGAAAGATTTTTATATTCCATTTAAAAAAGAATTAGATATTCAAAAAGGAGACGTTTCAATGTTGGCAATAAAAGATGACGTTAAAGGAATTTGTCCTCAAGATGGAGGTAACTTAATCTCACGATTTTCCAGATTTGGAAAGTTTATTGCCTGTGCAAATTATCCAAAGTGTAAGTACACTAAGTCAATTGTTAAAGTTGTTAAAAATAGAAAATGTCCTCTTTGTCAGGGGGATGTTGTGGTAAAATTTACTAAGACTAAAAAAAGATTTTACGGATGTGGAAATTACCCAAAGTGTAAATGGAGCGCCTGGTCGCTCGAGGGGATAAATCCGACCAATACTACCAATATCACCAATCCGACAAATAAATAACATAATAGACACGCTC
>CABIKN020000076.1 GCA_902200405.1 Candidatus Roizmanbacteria bacterium
TCATCATTCAAAATAAGCATCCATTTTGTCTCAACATTTTTTGCTCCTTTATTGACCCCTCCAGCAAACCCAAGATTTTTTTTCTTGTTATTAACCACTATAACTTCATATTGTTTATTTTTAAAATAATTAAGAAGATAATTTAAACCATCAACGTTATTGAGGGTCGGAATAATTATAGTTAGACTGTTTTTTGATCCTGATTCGCTACTCATAAAGGAGAGATTATTTATAAAATGATTCAAATTCTATATGATTTATACCTGATTGTTTTAAAATACTTTCAAAAGTCCCACGAGCAATCTGTTTATGGTTAGGAACAATCACAATACAAATACGGCCATTGCTAACCCCTTTTAATTTTATGTGGCTACCTTTTTGAGAGACGATATCAAAACCTGCTCTCTGAAGAGTTTTAAGGACTTCTCTCGCCGAATACAATTTAGGCATAAGCAATATTAAGCTTTTCCAAGGATAAATCTTTATAAGGAAATAGTTTTGGTGCAGATAATTCTTTTTCAAAATATAATTCTAATGCTTCTTTAAGATTTGCTAATGCCTCTATTTTTGTTTTTCCTTGACTTGCAACTTCTACCTCAAGAGATTTCGCCACATAAAGAGCGTCTTCTTTCCAAACTAAAGCCGATGTTTCTTTATAAATATTTTTTACCTTATTTGTATCCATATAGTGTGTATATTACTACACTTTCTTACCTTGTGTCAAGGTTTCGTCTTTACATATTATACTTAAATGATTATTCATAAAAGACTTATTATGTCTCCTAATTTTAATTTAAAAAACAAAAATCTTTTTATTCTTTTTATTAAATTTTCTTTTTGTAATGGATAAAAAAGATTCTCATAATTAATTTGCGAAGGATAAAATTCCCATCTGGATATAATATTTAAAGTGACCTTATTACTCTTCAGTATCGCTGAGTTACTACTATCCGATTCAGATTTTTCTAACCAAATTATGTTTTTTCCATCTTTCAGATGTAAGGGAACCGCAAATCTTATTTCATCATTAGTCCATAATTTAATGTCATTTATTTGGCCGTCGTTTGACATTAATTTATCCTTATCTCCAAGTTTCCAGCCAAAATTGTAACCTTTCAAAGAAACATTTTCCGCTTGGGTAGTATTTTTAGGTAAGATTTTAGTGATAGTAAAACTTCTTCGTAATTGATTTTGAAAATCAAGATATTGATTAACTCCTAAAATAATTAGCCCTGATAATCCAATTATTAGGATGATAATACTAAAAAAAATGATGAGAGGATATGCCATAGAAGAAACTAAACGTGAGAAATTATATATCTCTTTTATTAATAGTTCTTTTGAGATGATATTTTTTCGCTTACCTTGAATAATTTCTATTATTGTCCTATGTATTATCTTAGACAATATCGAAAATATATTATTAAAATTGATAATAAATTGAGATATGTTTTTGCCCAGTTTTATTTTTTCTTTTAAAATTAGTTCCTTAAGATATAAAACGTTAAAACTATAAAAAAAATCTGTTATCTGGAGTAATAGAAAAAAAATAATTGCAAAAATAGATATTATCAATATGATAAATAGTCTACTGGGAAACTGAAAATTTTTGACAATAAAATAACTCAAAAAATATGATGAAAGAAGATAGATTATTATCTCGCCTTTTGACAGAATTGGTTTTGCTATTTTTCTAAACCCTAAAATCCCTAATATCCCCAACAGCCCAAATAACATAAAATTCAATTCCTTGTTGGACATTGAGGAAATAATCTGTTCTTTAAATCGCAGTTCAATAAAGAGAGTTGAGTAAATTGTTCCTAAGATAAAATATCCACTAAATAAAATGCTAATGATAAAAATCACTATTTTCATGATTTCTTTCGTAAACCTGATAAGTGAATAAATATATTTCATTTTTCTTTTATTAATTCTTTAATACTAATAAAAACTGCATAAGCAAAGAAGAAAAATGATTGAATAGCTAAGTTTTCGGAAGTTTTTTCAAATTTGAAATAGTCAAAAAAAGCCGTCAATATCATAAAAAATATCGCCACTAAAATAGCTGTTTTTGAATTAGCTATCCATATCGTAAGCGGAAGTATCGAAAAAAATAGCAGTGTTGACGGATCGGAGTTTAAGAATTTAAAAAAGAATAAATCAGTTTTCAAAAACAAAAACGCCGAGACTAAATAAATTATTGAGATAATTAGTTTTTTTTTATTCATTTGATTTATCCTATTTTATCAAAATTTTGTATAATGTTGCTTTATAAAGATGAAAACTAAAAAGAAGGTTCTAATGATTACCTGGCGTGATATCAAATCTCCATTTTCCGGTGGGGCTGAAAATCTTTCCCATCATATTTTAAAAGAACTAAAAAGTAAATATGATATTACCGTTTGGTCGTCGGCCTTTCCTAATTGTAAACGATTTGAAAAAATTGACGGGATTCAATATATCCGAATGGGAAGTAAAAAATTTAATTTTATCGGTCCCTATAATTGGCGAGTATATTTTACTGTTTTCCGATATTATTGGTTTACAAACAAAAGAAATATTAATTTTGATGTCGTGATTGAACAAATAAACAATATTCCTTTTTTATTTTCTCTTTACGGAAAAAATAAGGCCTTTATATATATCAATCAACTGTGTAGAGAAAATTGGTTTCATCAACTACCTTGGGTTTTTGCTGTACTTGGATATTATATTTTTGAACCTGTTTACCTTTGGCTTCTAAGAAATAAAAAAGTAATTACGATTTCGCAAAGTACAAAGAACGACTTGCTTAAATTCGGTTTTAAAGAAAAAAATATTAATATAATTCCTGTGGCAATTGATATTAAACCCATAAAAAACTCAAAAAGTTTAAAAAAATTTAAAGATTTTTCCCTTTTAAGCTTAGGTAATATCAGAGAAATGAAAAGAACTCTTGATCAAATTAAATCTTTTGAGATCGCTAAAAAAACCATTCCTAAGCTTAAGCTTTATATTGCCGGAGCTCCAAGTGGGGGATATGCGGCAAAGGTATTTGACCTGATTCATAGAAGTGTCTATAAAAAAGATATTGTTTACCTTGGATCAATTTCAAAACAGCAAAAAATTAAAATTATGCAAAAATGCCATTGTTTGTTAGTTACATCTATCAAAGAAGGTTGGGGATTAGTCGTCACTGAAGCCGCTAGTCAAGGAACACCTTCCATCGTCTATAATGTTGGTGGACTGCGAGATAGTGTTAAAAAAAATAAGACGGGATTAATATGTGATATTAATACACCAGAAAATCTCGCCAAAAATATTTGTAAGCTTTATAAAAATAAATCTTTATATAATAAACTGCAAAATAATGGCTTAAACTGGAATAGAGAATTAACATATAATAATAGTGCTAAAACTTTTTTAGAGATTATTAGACACGCTCCTAAATAATTGATTCTTCTACTTCTTTGTAATT
>CABIKN020000077.1 GCA_902200405.1 Candidatus Roizmanbacteria bacterium
TTAGTTGCCCTTATTTTTCTTCTGCTTGGAGCTTTGTCTTGGATTACGTCCGGAGGGAATAAAGAATCAGTTGATAAAGCTAGAGAAAAGATTCAGGCGGCGCTTGTTGGCCTTATTCTTATCTTCGTTGTTTTAGCAACGGTTGCAGTTATTGAAAACATCTTTTTCCCTGGCAATACAGGTTTAGGAATTACCAAACCTATTGTTTTTCCGGGGTTGATTAATTAAGACCATCATTAAACTATTATTCTGTGTTTAATATATTTTTACCTCTTTTTACAGTTTCTGCTCAGATTCAAGAGTGGGAAACTTCAACGGGTAGCTGTGTTGTTGACGGCGTTCCAACTTTAAAATGCTTAGAGATAGTCTTCGGTAATATTCTTTTTATGTCATCGTTTTTTATAATTATCGTTTTATTTATTATGTTTGTGGTCGGTTCGTTTCGCTACCTGACTTCATTTGGTAACGCAGAAAGAATAAAAAAAGCGCAAGGAACTCTAAAGTATGCTTTGATCGGATTTATCTTGTTTGTCAGTGCGTTTTTAATATTAACTATCATTGATAAGTTATTTTTGGGTGGAGGTAATAAAATATTTGAATTTAATCTTGAAACAGCCCCTTAAAATATAATACGAATACCACAAATAAAGAAATGCTAATTCTACAAATTATACGAATATTCGCATAATTCGTGGCATTTGCATAAAAATTCGTATCATTCGTATTATATTTGGAGGGAGGTTGATTATTTATGGTTTTAGTAATAAAAAGAAAAGGCGAATCAAAAGACAGCATGTTTCGAAAATTTACTCGCTCCTTCATTGATGAAGAAATTGTTGATACCCTAAGAAAAAAAATGTTTTATAAAAAACCTTCACTAAAAAGGAAAGAAGAAGAAAAAGAAAGAATGAAGAACAGATCACTAAAACGTAGGAAAGTAGTCTTTAAAAAAGTATACAAAAGAATATGATTAGTATTGTTTCTTCATCGCGTTATAAAATCAATCGTCAAAAGATAAAGGTTTTTGTCCAAAGTATATTTGAGAAAGAACAGATTGATTTAAATCATTCATTGAATATTGTTTTTGTGGGAAAGAATAAGATGAAAATTTTTACCGAAAAATATAAAAATGAAAAAGAAACATTGCCTATTTTATCTTTTAAATATAACGAAAATGTTGGAGAAAATGAAGTTTTGTTAGGCGAAGTGGTAATTTGTTACCCCTTAGTTATTCTACTCGCAGCTGAACGTAATAAGCGGGTTGATGAAGTGATTAATGAACTAGTCAAGCACGGTATTGCGAATCTGTTGAAATAATATGTTTTACCTCAAGTATCGGCCAAAAACTATTAAGGAAATTGACAATTTAAGTGCTAAGGTGATGATTGGTAAGATTCTTGAATCTTCAACTTTACCACACGCTTTTCTTTTTGTAGGACAAAAGGGAACTGGAAAAACGTCAACTGCTAGGATTGTTGCTAAAGCTGTTAATTGTCTTAATAATAAATTTTATCGAAGCGGGAAAACCGCGGGGGTTAAGTCATTCGAACCCTGTAACAAATGTGTCAACTGCAAAAGCATTGGCCTTTCTTCATTTACAGATGTCATTGAAATGGACGCTGCGTCAAACCGCGGAATTGAGGAAATCAAAAGTTTGATTAGAGAGACTTCATTTCTTCCGATGTCCGGGGGTTACCGAGTTTTTATAATTGACGAAGCACACATGATAACTAATGAAGGTTTTAACGCTCTTTTAAAAACTTTGGAAGAGCCTCCAAAATCGGCCATATTCATTTTAGCAACTACTAATTTAGAAAAACTTCCGAAAACTATTGTTTCCCGCTGTTTAAAAATTAATTTTGGAAAAGCGAATACTACGGACATATATTCGATGTTAAAGAGAATAGACAAAAGTGAAAATATCAACTTTAATGACGATTTGCTAAGGTTAATTGCCAGTCATAGTGAAAATTCTTTTCGAGATGCCGCAAAAATCTTAGAGGAAGTAACTCTTCAAAAAATTCAAACAATTGAGAATGTGGAAAAATTTTTGGGAATAAGAGGTCGAAATGATCTGTTAGAAATCATCGAAAAAAAAGAACTGAAAAAAACACTTTTTTGGATAAACGAATTTTCCCAAAATGGTGGAGATTTTAAAAATCTTATTGAAGATATTCTTAATCAATTACATACACAACTTCTTATTAAGAATGACGTTATAAAAAATGAAGATAACCAAACAACTTTAAACCTGAATGAGATTTCTTTACTAATGAAATTATTGATTGAAGCCTATCAAAATTTAAGAAATACGCCTATTGATTCTTTACCAGTTGAAATTACCCTTATCGAGTTCTACAATAAAGTAGGACAAGATAAATAAATTAGTCTAATTAACCTAATTGACCTAATTTCTAAATAAATCCCAAATAACAATTGGGTGTTGGTTTTTGGTCATTGATTAGGTTAATTAGAAATTAATAATTAGAAATTATATTTCTTTCAAAATATGTTAAACCCCTTTGGAGCGTTAGGAGATTTACAGAAATTGCAACAACAAGCACAGAAAATGCAGGCAGCTTTGCAACAAGAAGAAGTAGTTGTTGAGAAAAATGGTGTTAAGATAATTATACGCGGGGATCAAATAATTGAATCAATTGAAGTTGACGGAATTGTTGAAAATAGAATTGCCGAAACTGTTAATGAAGCCGTTAAAAAAACACAAGAATTAGCAGCTAAAAAATTAATAGAAATATCAAGCCAGCAACAACAGGGTTAATTATATGTTTAAACTATTTTCCGGTTCCGCTAATCCTAAATTATCTGTTGAGGTATCAAAACTACTTAATGTTCCTATTTCTAAATCAGAAGTGACTCGCTTTGGTAATTCAGAAATAAGAGTCACAATTCAAGAAAAAGTAAAAGACGATGTTTGTGTAATTATTCAACCAACCGCCAATCCAACTGATACCCACTTGATGGAACTCTTCTTTTTCGCCGATGCCTTGAGACGAATGGAAGCAAAAAAAATAATTGCTTTTATTCCTTATTTTGGTTATGCACGGCAAAATCGCGAACACCGTTCCGGCGAAGCTGTTTCGGTAAATGTTATCATCCGTTTTTTTGAAACGATTGGTTTTAACCAAGTCTACACTTTTGATCTTCACGATGATGGCACTGAAGGTATTTTTTCAATTCCTTTTAAAAATATCTCAACCTTTTCCATATTGGGAAGAGAGGTCGCTCATTATTTAAAAAATAATAAAAACACCGAAGAAGTTGCGATTGTGTCCCCGGATCAAGGAGGAGTCGAGCGCGCCCAAACATTTGCAGAAAATTTTTTCCATACCAATAATGTTGATATTGCTGTAATTGAAAAAAGAAGAAATTTAGACAAAATACATCAATCAAAGGCTCTTAATTTGTATGGTGAAGTAAAAAATAAAACCTGCATTATCGTGGACGA
>CABIKN020000078.1 GCA_902200405.1 Candidatus Roizmanbacteria bacterium
AGTCTAAAAAACAAAATTTACCGTTTATAGACCCATTATTTGAAACATAAACTTACAATCGATTAATCGGTAATACACTTTGTATAATCGATTAAACGATGATACAGTTAGGCGTCAATCATTGTCCTTTCCTTCTGTCTTCTTTTATGATCCCAATGCATTTGCCAGTGGCCAATTTTTAATCCTGAAGAAATAAATATATCTGCGAATAAATCTTCAAAAAAATGATTGATATTTTCGTTATTTAATAAGTCTCCAATTATTTCGATTAATTTTGTTTCTTTATCATAAAAAAGTAGTGAGAATTTGGCAACCGTAGCTCTTGAACTTTTTAAATATCTTGCAATTGTTGAATGGTCAACACCTTTCAATAAAAGATAAATGATCGCAATCCTTTTGGCGACCATCAATTGTTCGGGTGGGGAAAGAATATCTTTTACTATTTCAAGAAAATCATCTTTATCATCTGCTTTATTTAATATTTCAAACATTAACTGATTAATTTTAATCAGTTTTTTCTCATCAACATATTTTTTTGTCAGATTAACCATAGGTGTATTATCGATTAATCGATAAGTCAATTTGTAACATCGTTTAATCGATCATACAGTTTGATTAACCGATTAATCAACTTTACACACTGCTTTTTTTATTGTCTACCGCTTATAACCTACAAAAGTGAGGAATTAGATTATCAGAAAAGGATTATTTTGCTGATATATGTAAGTATTTTTATCTAAAACTTATTTCTCCCCTCAATTGCTTTTTTTAAGGTCATGTAGTCGGCGTATTCTAAATTCGCCCCCATCGGTAATCCATAAGCTAATCTTGTAATTCGTAATTCGTTATCCGTAATTGTTTTTAATTTATTTTTAATATAAACCGCCGTTGCTTCACCTTCCATATCAGGGTTTGTAGCAAGTATGATTTCTTTAATCCGCAATCCGTCATCCGTAATCTGGTTTTTAATTCTTTTAATTAGTTCTCCTATTTTAATATCATCCGGCCCAACTCTATTTAGCGGATCAATCTTTCCATGAAGAACATGATAGACCCCGTTATAAATTTTTCCTTGCTCAAAAGATAACAAGTCTAAAACTGTTTCAACTACGCAAATGATTGAATGATCGCGCTCGTCGTTATCACAAATTTCACAAATTTCTTTTTCTGTAAAATTAAAACAATTTTCACAAAGTTTAGTTTTTGATTTTAAAGTCGCCACATTTTCTGCAAATTCTTTTAAATCTTCTTCAGATAAATTAAGTAAAAAAAAAGTTAATCTATTGGCAGTTTTTTCTCCTATACCAGGAAGTCGCTCTAAAAATAATGAAATGTTTTTTAAACTATTGGGTAAGGTTGACATAATTAATTAACCTAATTGATCTAATTGTTCTAATTAACCTAAAAAATAACCAATGACCAAGTACCAAGAAACAAATTAATTTTCGTTTGGAATACTTAGAATTTGGTTATTGAGATTTTATTAGAAATTAGGTAATTAGGAATTAGAAATTTTATAGCTGTATTACTTCCGCTACTATCAGCGGTTTTCTTCCGGTTGCTTTTCTAAAAAATTCTTCAAGATTTTTTATCACATCATACTGCATTTTTCCAGCGTCAAAAGTCAGACCATTTTTTGTTAAAAAAAGCCCCTCAATCATTTGTTCTGCTTGTGAATATAATCTATCTTCTTGTTTTTCAAAGACAAATCCTCGAGAGAAAATTTTAGGTTTACCAATTAGTAAACCCTTATTATCTATCATTGATAGAGCAAAAACGATACCGTCCGTCGCCAGTGTTTTTCTATCTCGAAGAATAACACTGCCAACATCTCCGATACCATAGGCGTCTACATAAATATTTTTTGTTTCAACCTTGTCTCCCTTATAGGCTTTGTTTTTAACAAACCAAACAGTTTCGCCTTCGTTAAGAGAGTAAACATCTTTTTTAGCATAACCCAGCTGTTCAACCAAATTCTCATACTGTTTTTGATGTCTAATTGTTCCTCCAATTGGTATAAAATATCTAGGATTAGTAAATCGCACCAAAAATTTAAGATCTTCTTGGTTGCCATGACCAGATGAGTGAAGTTGATCTGCAATATCTGAATAAACAACATCGGCCCCTTCCTCTGATAGCTGTTCTATAGTTTCATAAACTCCATTCTCATTTCCTGGGATCGGATCTGATGAAAAGATAATTTTATCACCAGTCTTAATTTGAATATTTTTGTTTTGTCGATCAGCTAATTTGGACAAAGCCGATCCATATTGTCCTTGAGAGCCAGCAACAATCAAACAAATTTTTGCGGCTGGAAATCGATTGACTTCTTCTTCTTTAATAAAAAGACTTTGTGGTATCGGTAAATAACCAATACTTGACGCAATCTTTGTGTTATCTCTCATCGATCGGCCTAGGAAACAAATTTTTCGGTTGAATTTAATTGCGGCATCAACACATTGGCGTATTCGGGATATATTTGAAGAAAATGTCGTCATGATAAATTTACCTTTAGTCTTTCTCATCTCATCCTCAAAAGTTTGTCCAACAATATTTTCGGAGAGTGTCAATCCTTCTCGCTCAGACCCTAGACAGTCGGATAGTAAACATAAAATACCTTCGTGTCCCGCTTTAGCAATCTTATAAAAATCGGGTCCAGGTCCATATGGGGGAGTTAAATCCAATTTAAAATCGCTCCCGTGATAGATAGTCCCAACCGGCGTCTTAATTATTATGTGAGTTGTATCTGGGATCGAGTGAGTCATCGTTAAATAAGAAATTCTAAAATCACCAAATATATATTCTTTATTAAAATCAACCCGATTAACGGTAATTTTTTTATGTTTATCTTTAAATTTATTTTCAATAAACATTGACGTCAATAAGCTAGCATAAACTGGTGGTCGACCTAAGTCATCATAAAGAAGAGGAAGGGCTGAAGTATGATCCTCGTGGCCGTGAGTAATCAAAATTGCTCTAATAAATTCTTTTTTATCCATTAGATAGGTAATATCTGGAATAACAAAATCAACCCCTAATTCTTTTTCTTTAGGAAAACCTATTCCACAATCAACAATAATGATATCTTTGAGCTTGTCATCGTTGTACATTTCGTACACATACATGTTTTTTGTAACGCCGACGATACCACCTAAGGGAATAAAGTGAAGTTTATAAGTAATCATTACAGTTATTATACCAATTGTTATAATTATAGACATGGTATTAAATAAAAAGATTGTTTTAAGTAAATTAACTGAGGTCATGGACCCCGAGCTAAATATCTCAATCGTTGATCTGGGCTTGGTTTATGAAATAAAAATAATAAAAAATAAAGTAAAAATAATAATGACTTTGACTACAATTGGCTGTCCATTATTTTCATTGATCGAAACACAAATTAAAGATAAAATGAAAGAATTAAAGGTTGAAGATAAAGATGTTACTCTCGAATTGACTTTTGATCCACCCTGGTCAATGGAGAAGATGAGCAGACGAGGAAAGGCGATGCTCGGCATTTGAAATAGTTCATCAAGTTTGTCAAGTTTTTCAAGTCTATCAAGTTGTTTTTTCTTGATGAACTTGATGAACTTTATAACTTGATAAACTTATTTATGGCTAAAGGAAATATTTTAAGTGATACATTTGAACAACTGGCAGAACTTGGGGCTTCAACTGCCAAACAGACCGTTAAGGCGGTTGGTCAAATAGTAAACCCGTTTGACAAGGCAAAAACTTCCGAGGTTAATCGAGAACAAAACCCTGGAAAAACCTCGGAGGTTAAGCGTGGAAATAACCATACACCTGTTGATTTTGATAAATTAAAAAATAAATTTCAAGATAAGGATAAACTTCAGGCTGAAGCTTTAAGAAATAGGCTATTTCAGAATGTAAAACGTGAAGATGAAAAAATTATACAACGAAAAGATATGGAGGAGGCACAAAAAAAGAGTCAGGAAGAACAAGTAGTTCAAGAAAAAAAGAGAAGAGAGCAACAACAAAAAAATCAGAATCAACAGAGTGGCATACCAACCGGAAAAGCCAAGCGCGGATTTATGGCTCAAAAGAAAGTCTCTGATCAACAACACGTAGAAAATAAACCTGCATCGGGAAAACAATAACGGGGTGTATTTCATCGGTAGAATTTTCGGTTCGGGACCGAAAGGCAGTGGGTTCAATTCCCACCACCCCGACTTTATGAAAAATAAACTAACCCAAATTTTTGCTCTTCATTTTTTTAATGATGGTTTTTTGGCAAGCATTATTCTACTTCTGCCATTTATTAAAGGAAGTTTAAATCTATCCTTAACTCAAATTGGTTTTTTGACTTCTATACTTTCAGTGTCTGGCATCCTCCTATCACTACCTGCGGGATATTTTGGTCATAAAATTGGTGCAATAAAAATACTTTCTTTTGCAATATTTTTTTATTCAATCGGTTTTATTGCAGTTGGCTTATCTTTTTCATATTTTTATTTAACAATATCTTTTTTAATAGCTGCTATTGGCTTTGGGATATTTCATCCAATCGCATTTTCACTTGTTGCTAAGTGGTCCCCAATTAATAAATTAGGTAAAGCAATGGGAGATTTTACTGCTATTGGAGATGTTGGTAGAATTGCTCTCTCTTCTGCAATTTCATTTATTATTGTTGCTATAGGATGGCAAAAAACCTCAATTATTTACGGAATAATCTCGCTTTTTTCTATTTTTATCGTTATGTTTCTGAATAATAAGGAAGACGATGTTGAAACTAAAAAAAATATAATAAAAATAAATTATTGGCAAATAATTAAAAATACAAAATTTATTTTTGCATTGCTTATAACTTTTTTTGATAATTTGGCATCCTCGGCGCTTTTTATTTTTATACCCTTTCTTTTTTTGAGTAGAAACATTAACCCTTCAATTCTAGGTCTTTTTACCAGTGCTTTTCTCGTTGGAAATTTAATTGGAAAAACAACACTGGGAAGATTGGCGGACAAATATAAAAATACAAAAGTATTTATAGTTGCCGAATTTTTTATGGCAGTTTTTATATTTTTACTTACATTAAGTTACTCACAATTTTTAATTATTTTATCTGTAATTCTTGGTGCTCTAACTGCAGGGACAATTCCGGTCAGATCAACAATGATTTTCGAATCAACTCAACATCACAAACAATATGAAAAAGTTTTTGGTATCGCGAGTTTTGTGGCAAACATTGCTACTAGTTTAGCACCTATTATCCTTGGATTTATTGCCGATAAATATGGAATAGTTAATGCTTTTAATATAGCTGCGATTTTTGCTCTTTTGGCAATCATTCCGGCTTTTATTTATAGTAAAGAAAAAAAATTTATTACAAATTCTTCTAAGTAAATTCTGCTACAATTGATCTATTATGAAACTCTACAATACCTTAACCCGAAAAATTGAAGAATTTACCCCCATCAATCCTCCTAATGTTACCTTGTATGTCTGTGGTCCAACCGTCTATGACTTTACTCATATTGGACATATGAGAACCTACACAAACAACGATGTTTTAAGAAGGTCACTGGCGTATCGAGGATATAAAGTAAATCACGTTATGAACATTACTGATGTTGGCCATCTTTCTGGTGATGATGATAGCGGGGAAGATAAGATGGAAAAAGGGGCAAAAAAATACGGAAAAACCGTTTGGGATGTTGCAAAATTTTATACTGAATTTTTTTTTAAAACCACTGATGCTTTAAATATTCTTAGACCAAATACTGTTTGTAAGGCTACTGAGCATATTGAAGAAATGGTTCAGTTAATTAATAGATTAATGAAAAATGGTTTCGTGTATGAAACCAAGGAAGCACTTTATTTTGATGTCACCAAATTTAAAAATTACGGGAAATTATCCGGACAAAAATTAAAAGAAAAAATTCAGGCCGTAAGGGCCGAAGTTAATGTTGATAAGGGAAAAAAACATCCTGCCGATTTTGCTCTTTGGTTTAAACGAGTTGGTAGATTCGCTGATCATACAATGCACTGGCCTTCTCCTTGGGGTGAGGGATTTCCTGGCTGGCATATTGAATGTTCGGCGATGAGCATGAAATATTTAGACGAAACAATTGATATCCACTCTGGAGGAATTGATCACGTGCCGGTTCATCACGAAAATGAAATTGCTCAGTCGGAAGGCGCAACCGGTAAACAGTTTGTAAAATATTGGTTTCATAATAATTTTTTAACAGTTGATGGACAAAAGATGAGCAAGTCTTTAGGTAATTTTTATACACTTGATGATATTGAAAAAAATAAAATTAACCCGCTTTCTCTCCGCCTTTTATTTCTTCAATCACATTACCGCCAACCACTTAATTTTACTTGGCAATCAGCCCGCGCCAGTCAAGAAGCTTTTAATAAATTAAGAGAAATTGCTCTAAATCTAAAACCTCAAAAAAAATTAGTTTCATTAAAATCTTCAAAGGCGCTTTCGTATCAAAAACAATTTGAGGACGTAATTTCAAATGATTTACAAACTGCACAAGCCGTTGCCACAATGTGGGATATGATCAAATCTGATATAACGAACGATGAGAAATATTTCTTGCTTATAGATTTTGATAAAGTCTTTGGTTTAAATTTAGACAATGTTACTGAAGAAAAAATTGATGCCAACATAATTATATTGGCAGAGCGAAGACTTGAAGCTAGAAGAAAAAGAGATTTTGACGCTTCCGATCGATTGAGAATAAAAATAGAAAAAGCCGGCTTCAAGATAGAGGATAAAGGCGAGACATATTCTATAAAAAAAATTTAGTCAATAATGTCATTCCCGCGGAGGCGGGAATCCAGGACGTCTGGATCCCCTTCTTCAAGGGGATGACAATCCGTTTAAGATTTAACCTTTTTGTATATTCTTATAACCGGGTGATCAAATACCGTCCATGTTTCTTCCGCTTGCTCGTCATTAAACACTAGACATTTATCGGTCGAGGGTAAACAAATTTTAGGAAAAGAATTAAATTCCGCGACTTTCTCAAACCCTAACTTTCCAGAAAACAAATTTTCATAATATTGATTAAGTAAAGGATATTTCTCTTTTGGATGATTTGCAAAAATTCTTCTTGATGGTAAAAAAATATAATTAGCTTTTGCTAAATGTTCTTTTAATTCTTGTTGTAATTTAGGATTTTCATCTAAATTATAAAAGTTGAAAGAAATAACTTTATAAACTTTATGAACTTTATAACTTGGAACTTCTAGTGGAATATCCACCACATTAGCTGTTTCTGATAAAACATATGAATTTTCCCGAATATTTTTATAGATCCAATCAGAGGCCTGAAAGCGGACATCGGGATTTTGATAAACCTGAAGATAACTTATTCCAGGAATTATTAGCAATAATGTCATTCCCGCGAAGGCGGGAATCCAGAACTTTCGGTTTAGTCGCAGAATAATATTTTGTAAAAATAAAATTGCAAATACACTTATTATTGGAAATACAGGCGCCATAAAACGGCTCCATTTAGCATAAATTATTGCGCTAGGAATAAAATATATTAAGAAAGCAAAGCGTAGAAGATTGATTTTTTTATCTTTCAAACTTAAACTAATAAATCCTAAAGTTCCCAAAATAAAAACTGGCCAACCTAAAGCATATGGAAATATTTTTTCAAATTGAAAATAAAACGGTTCAGTATTAAAAAATTGTCTCGTGTAGAAAACTAAAGATTTTCCAAGGGCAACATCAGATTCATAATTCATTGAACTAATAAAATCTTTAAAATTTATGAAATTGTGGGGTGAAAATAACATCATAAAAATTATTGTCAACATTCCAAATTTAACTAGATTTTTATATCTATCCCACGATCGTAGACTAGATAATATAATAATTAACGGAATAATAATAAATATTATTGAGGAAACTTTCGTAGCTACTGCCAATCCTGAAATCAAAGCCAACCATACAACCGGGTCGGTTGTACGGCGTTCTAATAATCGCATTGAAAGATAAATAATTAAGCTATAGAACAACATCAATAACGACTCGGTCGTCCCGAAATGTGCAAACTGAATTGCATAAGGAGAAAGAGTAAAAATCAAAACACAAAGTGCAAAACCAAGTGTAAAGTTAAAAGTTTTAAACTTTGAATTTGTTTTTGAGTTTTGATTTTTGATATTTGATATAAGCTCTATTATCTTAACCAAAACAAAAACATTCATTATAGAAGCAATTGCTGATATTATTCTCAAGCTCGTCACCGCTTCTTCAAAACTAATAATAAAACTTCCAAAGTTTTTAACACCTTTGAATATCCAAATTAACAGATAACTTAAATAAAGTGGAAATTGGCCATAAGCAAAGAAGTGGGGATTAAAGCAATCAGCCAGTAGGCGGATTGAAAATTCGCAGTTCAATTGCTGAACTGCAACTACCATATTTCTCTCATCCGGATGCATTGGATAGGGAAGACCCCAGCCAATATTTATAAATCTGGAATATATTAATAAACCGATAATCAAAAACCAAATTATAAACAAAATAACTTTGCCGTTGATTTTTTCCATATTAATTAGTATTATTGTACAGATAAACATATGAAATATGAACTAACTTTCCTCATAAAAGAAGAGGCTCAGGTAAAAATAATTAAAGATCTAATTGAATCTTATAAAGGTGAAGTTACTAAAGAAGATAGATGGGGGGAAAAGACTTTAGCTTACTCTATTAAGAAAAATCGCACAGCCTTATTTTATAACTTTCAGTTTGAAGTAAATAAAAAAAGTGTTTTAGAGCTAAAAAATAAACTTAATCTTAACGAAAAAATTTTAAGGTATTTGTTATTAGTCCGAGAGTAAAGAATATGTCGAGCCGATCATTAAACCGAATTGTTTTAATTGGCAATCTCACTAGAGATCCTGAGTTAAAGTATACGCCAACAGGAACTGCAGTATGTACTTTTAGCATTGCCACTAATCGGAGCTGGACATCAAGTGACGGCCAAGCTAAAGAAGAAGTTCAATATCATAGAGTGGTAGCTTGGCAAAAGTTGGCTGAGCTCTGCGGAAAATTATTAAATAAAGGTCGAAAGGTTTTTGCAGAAGGTAGAATGACCTATCGAACTTTTACAGGAAAAGATGGAATTTTAAGAACAATTGCAGAAATTGTCCTTGATGACTTTATTGTTTTTGGAGAGGGAAGAGGAGAAAAAAAGTTGGAGACGACAGTATTAAAGAGTGAGGAATTACCAACCAAGCATGAAGAAGTAAAGTCGGAAACATCTAAAGAAGAAACTGTTAATCCCGATGATATTCCTTTTTAAGGAAAATTAAAAATTAAAAAATTACAATGAATAAATGTTTTTTTTGTCAGTTTAAGGCAGTCCCTAGTTTTAAGGAAGTTGATAATTTACAGAAATTTATTACTCCTAGAAAAAAAATTTTGAATCGAGAAAAAACTAATGTTTGTGCTAAACACCAGAGAATTTTAACTAAGGAATTAAAATATGCCCGTTATCTAGCTCTTCTTCCCTATGTCTCGTATCAGGGTTTGCGTTGAACATTTTTTCTTCATATAATGAATTGTTATGCTAATAACTATTTTAATATCTGTTTCTGATCATTGTTTGTTGAAGGAAGGACAAACAGTAGATTTTGACACGCCTTTTTTGCAAAAAAAAACTGAGGAAGAAGTAAGTATCTCAATTGCTAAAAATTTAAATGTCTCTCCTCAAAAAATTTTTCATTATCTAAAAAAATTTGTTGGTGAAACTATTGAAAAAAATGAAACAATAGCGATCAGCAAAGGTATTTTTACTACAAAAAAAATTGTTTCAAAATATTCGGGTCTGATCAAGGAGATCAACCATGCGGACGGTACAATTACAATACTAAGCAAAGAGGAAACCGAAAATACTATCAATTCATACTTTAGAGGTAAGGTAAGCAAGATTAAAAAAAATGAACTTTCTATTGAAGTAAGTAAAGGTGAAGAATATCCAGGAAAAAATATTAACCAAAATTTTGGTGGCAAAACGTTTTATTTAGATGAAAATCTTGATTTTAATTCAGAGAACCTTTTTAATAGTATTGTTATTTGTGAGAATATAAGTTCTTACTATATAGCGAAGGCAGAAGCGCTTGGTTGTCAGGGTTTTTTAAGTTTATCTAAGTTAAATGAAGAGCAGGGAACACCTTTTGCTCAATTAAAAAATATTGATGATTACAAAAAAATTGCTAAAACAAAATTTACCTATTGCACTATACTTAGTAATTCAAGTAACATTTATTTTTATCAATGAAAAATAATAAACTAACTAACATTCTTTTAGTTTTATCTTTTATCGTTCTTATCTTTGGGAGTGGCTATAAAATAGGGGAATATAAAAGTCGTTTTCTTCCACTACGAACTACAACCTCCCCACTACAACCTAATATAAACTTCGACCTTTTTTGGGAAACATGGACCAAGCTACAAGAAAGATATGTTGATCAAAAAAAATTAGACCCAAAAAAAATGTATTTGGGTGCTATAAAAGGTATGGTCGCATCTATTGAAGATCCTTATACATTTTTTTTAACTCCTGATGAGAATAAACAGACCAAAGATGATCTGGGTGGAAAATTTGAAGGGATCGGAGCCCAGCTTGGGTTAAAAGATAGTAGGATTATTATAATTTCTCCATTAAAAAAATCTCCTGCAGAAACAGCTGGTGTCAGGTCAGGTGACTTTATTAATAAAGTTGATGGCGCTTCAACAAATAGCTGGACTCTATCTCAAGCCGTTTCTAAAATTCGTGGACCAAAAAATACCAAAGTTAAACTAACAATTGAAAGAAATGGTAAAGAAATTGATATAACCATTACAAGACAGCAAATAATCGTTTCATCTGTTGAGCTAAGTTATGATAAAAAAATCGCCATTCTTAAAATAAATCAATTTGGTGATAATACAAATGATGAGTGGAATGCATCCGCTTCCGAAATAAGTCGTAAATGGTCAAATAAACAGGTAATAGGATTAGTATTGGACTTAAGGGACAATCCTGGTGGATATTTAGATGGTTCCGTCTACATTGCGTCAGAATTTTTAAATATCGGAAAACTCGTTGTTAAACAAGAGGCAACTTTGTATAGCGATAAAGAATATCGAGTATCGAGAATTGGTATTCTTAAAGACATCCCGGTTGTGGTTTTGATAAACAAAGGCTCTGCCTCAGCTTCCGAGATTTTAGCAGGTGCCCTTCGCGACCACAAACGAGCACAACTTGTTGGAGAAAAAAGTTTTGGTAAAGGATCAGTCCAGGAAGCCCTTGATCTTAAAGAAGGAGCAGGTCTACATGTAACAGTCGCTAAATGGGTTTTACCAAACGGCGATTGGATCAATGGTAAAGGTATTGAGCCAAAGATTATTGTTGTAAATGAAATAAAGGAAGGTAATACAATTACCAAAGAAGTTGATAAGCAATTAAACAAAGCTATTGAGCTTTTATTAAAATAATTTTTAAAAATCTCGCTTTTAATCTTTAATCTACTTAGAATGAATGATAAAATGTCTTTCAGTAATAATTTATTCTTACAGCAATCTAAATATATACTTTTGTAGGTTATAAACGGTAGACAAAAATATACTACTGTGTAATATTACGAAGTAGTATGATAAGAATCTCTTACTTTAAAATAAATGAGCGAGATTATGAAAAAATATTTTCTATTTTTTATAAGATTTTAGGCGAATCACAAAATAAAAAGGAATTCAGCAAAATTTTGTTTGATCTCTTAACTCCAGCTGAACGAATTATGCTTATAAAACGTATAGCTGTAATGTATTTACTACTAAAAGATATTAACTATTTAACTATTTGCGAAGTTTTAAAAGTTTCGAATGGTACCGTAAGCAAATATAAACTATTAATGGAAGACAGTAAGGGAATCGTTCCTGTCCTAAACAAGATGATAAAAATTGAAAAAGTGTGGTTATTTTTTGAAGAAATATTCAGTCATATTTTTCACCCAGGTAAGATTGGCATAAACTGGAAAGATGCTTGGAAGATTAGAATGGACTTAGAACGCAAAAAAGAAAAAGGAATGTAAATTTCATTCACTACTCCGTAATATTAGAGAGTAGTGTTTATCTCAAAGGATTTTTACTACGGCATACTTAACTTTCTTAACTTTTTGATATAATTCAGATTATGGATAAAAAAATTACACCACAGACGTTGAAAGGCTTTCGGGATTTTTTGCCTATCGAGGCAATGAAACGTCAGTATGCGGTTAATATCATTAGAAAAACGTTTGAACTTTACGGCTTTGAACCGCTTGAAACACCTGCAATCGAATATCTTGAGGTTTTTACTGGAAATATTGGCGAAGACGAAAAACTTTTTTATAAATTTGAGGACACTGGCGGACGAAAAGTTGCCCTGCGCTATGATCAAACAGTTCCAACCTGCAGGTTAATCGCTCAATACCCTGACAAAATAACCATGCCTTTCAAGAGGTACCAAATTCAAACTGTCTGGAGAGCCGAAAAACCTCAAAAAGGCAGATATAGAGAATTTTTGCAGTGTGATGCTGATATTTTTGGCGTGGATGATAGAGCATCAGACGGGGAGACAATCGCTCTAACAATCGAGATCTTTAAAAATTTAGGCTTCAAAAAACCAATCGCTATTATTAATGATCGGGCTTTATATAAAGATATACCATATAAAGCTATCGTCGCCATAGATAAATTAGAAAAAATCGGTGAAGAGGGTGTAATTGCAGAGTTAATTAGAAAGGATTATTCTCCTGATGATGCAAAAAAATTACTTAAACAAGTATCTTCGTCCCAACCAAATGAAGATCTCAAAAGAATTTTTAAATTTTTAGACGATTATGGAATGAAGGAAAATTATCAATTTAAGCCAACCTTAGCTCGTTCTTTTTCCTACTCAACAGGAACTATCTGGGAAATAGTCGCAGAGGGTTTTGATAGTGGATCGCTCGCCGGTTGCGAAAGGTTTGATAGTCTGGTTTCTAGATTTGGCAACCAAAATATCCCAGCGGTCGGTTTTGCCGTTGGGTTTGATCGGACAGTTCTTGCTATGGAAGAATTGGGACTTTTTCCAGATATAAAAACAGCTTCGAAGGTTCTTGTTACGGTTTTTGAAAAAGATCTACTCGATAAGTCACAGAAGCTAACTCAAATCTTAAGAAAAAATAAAATAAATACCGATCTTTACAGTGATCCAAATATTAAACTTGATAAACAACTAAAATACGCCAATAAGAAAGGAATTCCTTTTGTGATTATTATTGGACCGGAGGAAGTCAGCAAAAACGTTATAAAACTAAAGGATATGAGGACAGGAGAACAAGAAGAATTAACAGTTGAAGAATTGGTAAAACAGTTTAATATTTAACTGTCTATATTTATGCTTATAAACCCTAACGTCGCCATCATCGAGGCTTTACCCGGCGTTGGTGGAGACGAATCTAAGCTCTGGATGGAAGAATTACTGGCCTCCTATCTACTTTTTGCCCAAAAAAAAGGGTTTAAATTTTCTAATCTGGATGAAAAAACGATCAAGATAGATGGAAGCGGTGCATTTAATTTATTTAAAAATGAAACTGGCGTCCATAGAGTTCAGCGAATTCCTGATACTGAAAGAAAGGGAAGGATCCACACATCTACTTGCATTATCGTTGTTTTACCGCAAATTATTCAGTCCGATGTCAGAGTCAATCCAAATGAACTTGATTGGCAGTTTTATAGATCCGGTGGGCACGGCGGACAAAATGTTAATAAGGTCTCAACCGCTGTCCGCTTAACCCATCGTCCAACCGGAATCGTCGTTACGGCCAGCCGGGAAAGATTTCAGGAAGCCAATCGAAAAATCGCTTTGGATCTTTTAAACGCAAAACTTTATCAACTTGAAGAAGAAAAGAAAAAAGGAATGAGACATTCGTATGTTACAAATGTTGGAATAGGGGATCGGGCTGAAAAAATCCGAACTTATAATTTTCCCCAGAACCGACTGACTGACCACCGGATCAATAAAAGCTTTCATAATCTTGAAGATATTATTGATGAGGGTAAATGGGATAAGGTCTTTGCCTTTTAAAATTTTATGCTATAATTAAAATCCTATGAAAGCAAAAATACATCCAGAATACTATTCCGACGCTCAAGCCGTTTGCGCTTGTGGTAATACTTTTACGACTGGATCAACTAAAAAAGCCATCACAGTTGAAGCCTGTTATAAATGTCATCCATTTTATACTGGAGAACATAAATTTTTAGATAGAAAGGGTCGAGTCGATTCATTCCAGAAAAAAATCGCCTTCGCAGTAAAATATAAAAGCACCAACGTTGGTAAAAAAGAAAAGGGCAACAAAGAAGAAAAGAACGTTAAATCATTGCGTGAACTTTTGGGGGAATAATGATATAATAAAACACCTAAGACACTGGGCTTGTCCTGAGCGATGTTCCACTTAACGGAACAGAGTCGAAGGATTGTAAGAATTATCAATTCCCAGCGAACTTCTCGCTCAGCGAGGGATGGTAAAAATATGGTAAACGATAACAAAAAAAATCAGGTAGATTCAATCCTTCAGCAAGTCGAAAATAATCCTAACATTTTATTGGTAAAGATAGGTAAAACAACTCATCAAAGCTTAGAATCACTTCGTAGAGAGCTAAGAAAAAGTAATTCAAAAATTAAGGTGATTAAAAACACTCTTTTTGAAAAATCAGTTAATAAGATCGCTATAAAAAATAAAATCTTCAGAGATCTTAAAGAACAGTTTTTTCCATTAAAGGAAACCACAGCTTTAGTAATTTTAGGCGAAAATTGGAGCGAAGGTCTTAAGACGCTTTACCTGTTCTCAAAAAAAGACAGCACAATAAGTTTTAAATTTGGCCTACTTGATAAAAGTTTATATGATACCGCAAAAACACTTCAAATAGCTCAGTTACCAAGTAAAGAAGAACTATTGGGCAAAATCATCGGAAGTATGAAGAGCCCAATGAGCAAGTTTGTCTATGCTTTAAAATATAACACTAATAAATTTGTATACATTTTGAATGCTCTATCAAAAAAGGGGGTGAGTAATTAATGTCTGAAATAAAATTATCTGAAAAATTGAATAAAATCGCTACCGAAATCGAAACTTTGACAGTAGTTGAAATGGCTGAATTAGCCAAATATTTAGAAGAAAAATTTGGTGTTTCTGCTATGCCAGTTGCCGCTGCTCCAACAGCTTCCGGTACTGCGCCTGCTGCTGAAGAAAAAACTAGCTTTACCGTTGTTTTGACCGCCGCCGGAGAAAATAAATTAGGAGTAATCAAAGCCGTTCGAGAAATTCTACCTAATCTAGGACTCATGGATGCGAAAAAATTAGTCGAATCAGCACCAAAAGATTTGTTGGTTGATGTGAAGAAACCAGCTGCTGAAGAAGCTAAGAAAAAGATTGAAACTGCCGGAGGTAAAGTAGAACTGAAATAAGTTTTTAATAATCAAGCCCCGCCTTTGGCGGGGCAAGGAAGTCGGTGTAGTATAATTTATACTTATGGCGTCTACAAAAAAATCTGATTACGGAGCCGATTCAATAGTCGTACTTGAGGGGCTTGAACCGGTTAGAAAAAGACCGGCAATGTATATTGGTACGACTGCACAGTACGGTGTTAATCACTGCTTAAACGAAATTATTGACAACTCAATTGATGAAGCGTTAGCTGGTTTTTGTACTCGAGTCGAAATAAGGATCGAAGACAATAACTACATGACCGTCATCGATGACGGCCGGGGAATCCCAGTTGATAAAGTTCCTAAATACAATATTTCTGCCCTCGAACTTGTCATGACCAAGCTTCACGCAGGAGGAAAATTTAACGCCGGCGCTTATAAAGTCTCCGGTGGCCTTCATGGTGTTGGAGCTTCAGTCGTTAATGCTTTGTCTGAACATGTCATTATTGAGGTTAAACGAGAAAATCAAATTTATAGACAAGAATATAAAAGGGGCATTCCAATTACACTGGTTAAAAAAGTTGAAAAATCAGTTTTGAATTTTAATTTTGAGCAAGGAACTGCAGTTTCCTTTTTACCTGATAAGGAAATTTTTAAAGAAACGATTGAAATAAATAATAGTATTTTTAAAAAACAGGTAAAAGAGAGAGCCTATTTAATAAATAATGTTTATTTTCGAATTTTTAATAAAAAAACTGCCGAAAAATTTGCTTATTATTTTGACGGAGGAATTATCTCACTTCTTCGGGATATGAATCGAGGAAAGAAAACTCTTCATGATCCCATCTATATTCACAAACAAGTTGATGATAAAGAGGTTGAGGTAGCTATCCAATATAATCTATCACTAAACGAAAATATTCATTCTTTTGTCAATGTTATCAATACTCATGAAGGGGGAACCCATCTGACCGGATTTAAAACTGCCCTCACTAAAGCAATCAATAACTATGCCAAAAAAGAGTTAGGAGAGAAAGATAAAAATAGCGAAACTTTTTCCGGAGATGATGTCAAAGAAGGATTGGCAGCTATTATTTACATAAAAATGCCTGCAACTAATCTACAATTTGAAGGACAAACTAAAACCAAACTTGGAAATTCAGAAGTTCAAACCATAGTTCAACAGGCTGTTTTTGAATATTTGGAAACATATTTTGAGGAAAATCCAAAGACAGGTAAGGATATTTTAGGTAAGATCCTCTTGGCTCAAAGAGCAAGATTGGCCGCCAAGGCTGCCAAAGAAGCCGTGATGAGAAAAGGTGCTCTTGAAGGTGCCACCTTACCAGGTAAATTGGCTGACTGTCAAGAAAAGGATCCGTCACTATGTGAGATTTTTATGGTCGAGGGTAATTCGGCTGGTGGTACTGCTAAAGAGGCACGAAACCG
This sequence comes from Candidatus Roizmanbacteria bacterium, assembly GCA_902200405.1. Taxonomy (GTDB): domain Bacteria; phylum Patescibacteriota; class Microgenomatia; order UBA1406; family GWC2-37-13; genus GWC2-37-13. The sequence goes on from CABIKN020000078.1 coordinate 16,872, forward strand.
TAAATTTCAGGCAATTCTACCACTTAGAGGTAAGATTCTTAATACTGAACGGGCTTATTTAGATAGGGTCCTCGCTTTTAAAGAAATAAAGGACCTGGTTATTGCACTAGGTATGGGAATTGGCGAAAATATTAACTATGAGAAACTTCGCTATCACAAAATTATCATTATGACCGATGCCGATGTTGATGGTGAGCATATTCTAACCCTGATTTTGACCTTTTTCTTTAGACACATGCCTGATGTAATTCGCAAAGGTCATCTTTATGCAGCCCAACCGCCTCTTTTTAAGATTCAACAAGGTAAACAAGTTCATTATGTATATTCCGACGAGGAAAAAAATAAGGTCGTAGCTGAATTATTGGCAAAACAAACTAGCCAGCCTAACGTTCAACGCTATAAGGGTCTTGGAGAGATGAACCCTGATCAACTTTGGGATACAACCATGGACCCTGAAAGAAGGATTTTAAAACAAATTATAATTACTGAAGCTGAAGAAAGTGATCGTGTTTTTTCAATGTTAATGGGTGACGAAGTACCGCCAAGAAAAAAATTTATTGTTACACATGCCAGGATGGCAAACCTGGACTTGTAAATAAAAGACAGTCCTTGTTAAAATTTTTATAATATTTATATGGACATAACAAAACTTTCAGCTGGAAAGAACGTTCCTGAAGAAGTTAATGTATTTATTGAGATCCCACAAGGATCTTCAATTAAGTACGAGCTCGATAAAGATTCTGGAGTAGTTATGGTTGATCGTTTTAATTTTACGGCGATGTTCTATCCATTTAACTATGGATTTATTCCTAGAACAAAAGCTGAAGACGGCGACCCAACTGATGTTCTTGTTATTTCAAGCTATAGCGTTGCCCCAGGAACTGTTATCCCGAGTAGACCCATCGGAATGCTTGAAATGGAAGATGAGGCCGGAATTGACACAAAAATAATTGCCGTTCCAACCTTAAAAGTGGATCCATTCTTTTCAAAGATCAATGATATTTCAGATTTAGATGAGATGACCAAAAAAAAGATCCAACATTTTTTCAATCATTATAAGGAATTGGAACCTGGTAAATGGGTTAAAACAAAGAAATTTTTAGGAAAAGAAAAAGCATTTGATGATATTAATAAATCAATGAAATAATTTATGGCTAATAACGTTCAGGTCACCGAAATAAATGCCGAAATGAAACGAGCATATTTAGATTATGCAATGTCAGTTATCGTTTCCCGTGCGCTACCTGATGTTCGAGACGGCCTAAAACCAGTTCATAGAAGAATACTTTATGCGATGTATAAATTAGGACTAACGTCAAGTGCCCGTTTTTCTAAATCAGCCAAGGTTGTTGGAGATGTACTAGGAAAGTATCATCCGCACGGTGATTCATCTGTCTACGAAGCTTTGGCGAGATTGGCTCAAACTTTTTCGATGCGTTATCCTCTGATCAAAGGTCAGGGTAACTTCGGATCAATTGACGGCGACCCACCGGCCGCCATGCGTTATACCGAAGTCAAACTAGCTAAGATTTCCGACGAAATGGTCACTGATATTGAAAAAGAAACTACCCCCTTCATTGATAACTTTGACGGATCGTTAAAGGAACCTATCTATCTGCCGGCTAAACTTCCAAATCTTTTATTGATGGGAGCTGAAGGAATAGCGGTCGGTATGGCTACAAAAATTCCTCCACACAATCTTTCTGAATTAGTTGATGCCTTAGTTTTTATGATTGATAAAGCAACTATAGATGATGAAAAAAAAGCTAAAAAGATACCAATGGAAGATCTCAAGGAACTAATGTTTAATACTACTTTGGAGGATTTGCTGACCTTTGTCAAAGGACCGGATTTTCCGACCGCCGGCCTTATTTATGGAGTCTCCGATATTAAAGAGATGTATGCAACCGGAAGAAAGTCTATCATGATGCGGGCTAGGGTGACTGATGAAGATATTGGTAAAGGAAAGATGGCTATCATAGTTAACGAGCTTCCTTACCAGGTCAATAAAGCTTTATTAGTTGAAAAAATCGCCAATTTAGTTAATGATAAAAAAATAGTTGGTATTTCCGATCTTCGTGATGAGTCTGATCGGGATGGAATTCGCGTTGTGATTGAGCTAAAAAAAGATGCTTCTTACAAAAAAGTGTTAAATAACCTTTTTAAATTTACAAATCTGCAGACATCTTTTCCGGTAAATATTGTTGCTCTTGTTGACGGCGTACCTCAAACATTGTCACTTAAAACGATTTTGGAAATATATATTAGAAATAGAGTCGACGTCATCGTCAAAAGATCTGAATACGAACTGAAGGAAGCCAAATCGAGAGCTCATATTTTAGAAGGTTACTTGATCGCGCTTGACAATATTGATGCGGTAATTGCGGTTATTAAAAAATCTAAGGATGAGCCGGAAGCCAAAGAAAAATTGATGAGTAAATTTGGATTATCTCTACTTCAAGCTCAAGCGATTATGGAAATGCAGTTAAGGCGACTGACCGGACTTGAAAGAAATAAAATTGAGGATGAATTAGCACTTCTAAAAGAAACTATCTCCTATTTGGAAAGCTTACTTAAGGATATTTTTAAAATTCTTAAAGTTATAAAAGACGAAATATTATATTTGAAAACTAAATATGGCGATGAACGTCGAACTCAGGTAATGAAATTTAAACCAGGTGAAATTACTGATGAGCAGTTGATTGAAAATAAAGAGGTAATTGTTGTTTTAACCAAAGAAGGCTATATTAAACAGATTCCACGAGAAACGTTCCGATTACAAAATCGTGGTGGAAAAGGAGTCTCGGGAATGGAAACCAAAGATACTGATAATGTATATTATATAACGACCGCAATGACTCACGACTATATGCTCTTCTTCAGCAATCAAGGTCGTGTCTTCCAAACTCGAGTCTGGGATGTGCCCGTTGGATCACGTATTTCCAAAGGAAAGGCTATTATCAATCTCGTCGCTCTTAAACCGGACGAAAAAATAACTTCAATACTTAGCTATAGCGTCGAAACTATGGACAAGGCTAAAAATATGTTTGTAATAATGTCCACAAAATACGGGACGGTGAAGAAGTCATCTTTTGAAGATTATATTAATATTCGTACCAACGGCATTATTGCCATACGATTGGAAAAAAATGATGAGCTGCTTTGGGTTAAGTTGACCGATGGAACAAAGAATGTTATCCTGGCTTCAAAAAATGGCAAGGCGATCGTCTTTAAGGAAAAAGAGATCAGGTCAACAGGACGAGCTTCGATCGGTGTCAAAGGTATGAATATCGAAGCAACCGAGGATCATGAGGTAATCGCCGCCGATGTCTTTTCTGACGCCGAATTTAAAAAAGATATCTTGGTCCTTACCGAACGCGGAATTGGCAAAAAAACTAAACTGTCAAACTTTAAAGGCCAGCACCGTGGAGGGAAAGGAGTCAAGATCACATCAGTTGATAAAAAAATAGGTTCGGTTGCATATTCTGCAATTATTGAGCCTGAGGACACCACGATCATAATAACCAGCGCCCTGGGACAGATCGTTAAAATGGAGATAAAAAATATACCGGCACGCTCGAGAACAGCCAAAGGTGTTATTTTAATGAGATTTTCAGATAAGACTGATAGAATCGTGAGTGCCACCAGCGTATAAAATATGGTATAATGTCCCCATGTTTATTGATGGTAGGAAAATCGCTAATAATCTTCTTTCTATACTCAAAAAAGAGCGTAAAGCAATTAAAAAAAAGGTTGGATTGTCAGTATTTTTGGTAGGCAGCGCTCCTGAACAGCTCTCTTTTGTAAAAATAAAGTCAGAAATGGCTAAAGCCTTAAAAATTGACTTCAAATTGATCCATTTGACAAAAACACCAAACTTTATTGATTTTGCTAATCTCCTTAAAAAAGAGGTTATGAATCCAAACGTGACCGGTATTATAATCCAACAACCGCTACCTGCTCAGCTTTCGACAGACAGTATCTATGACTATATCCCGTTGCTCAAAGAAATAGAAGGTCATAAAAGGAAAACTGATTTTATTTTTCCTTTAGGACTTGCTGTTATGACTCTTATTAAATATGTTTATTACGGCAAAAGAAAACAGGACGTTGTCTTTGTTGATATGAAAAAGGATCGTATTTTATTTAAAAATATACTTAAAAGTAAAAAAATAGTTATCGTTGGCCGGGGTATGACAGGCGGAATGCCTATTGGAAAAACTCTTGGAAACCTCAATATAAATTATATAAGTACTAATTCAACCACAGTTGAACCGGAATCATATTTTAAAACCGCTGATCTAATTATTACGGCAACCGGGAAAAAAGTAATTGAACCTTCAATGTTAAAACCTGGCGTTGTCCTTATAAATACCGGGGTCAGAAAAGAAAATGGCAAATTAAAAGGTGACTACGAAGAAAGTGAGATTAAGAATATCGCTTCATATTTTACCCCAACTCCAGGTGGCAGCGGACCGATTGACGTCGTGTATTTGTACAAGAACTTAATCGATGCCGCCAAGATGCAGAAATAAAAAGAGTGATTAGTGACTAGTGAATAGTGTCTAGTTTTACTAATCCCTATTCACTAACCACTAGCCACTAAGCTTATGACTAACATTATTGTTATTGTTGGCCAGACTGCCACAGGTAAAACAAAACTTGCCTTAGAACTTGCCAAAAAGCACAATGGAGAATTAATTAATTTTGATTCTCGTCAAATCTATAAATATTTAGATATCATTACTGGAAAGGATATTCCGAAAAATAAAATCTGGCTTTATGATATTGTAACTCCTGATCAATATTTTTCTTCTTTTGATTTTGTGAAATTAGCAACTCCAATAATTGAAGATATAAGTAAACGGGGTAAAACCCCTATATTAGTTGGTGGAACCTATCTTTACTTAAAACATTTGCTATACGGAATTGATAATAACAATAACCCTCCTGATTTTAAACTTAGGGCAGAACTTGATGACAAAACAGTCCAAGAGCTCCAGCAAATTCTAAAAACAGTTTCACTTCAATCGTTTAATCGATTGAACCACAGCGACGTGAATAATCCACGTCGACTAATTCGTAAGATTGAAATTGCCTTAACCGACTCGACTGATTTAACTGACTCTGAACGATTATATCTGATTCCAGCTGATTTTATCCGTTTTCATCCCACAATAATTGGCCTCAGATATAAAGATAAAAATAAACTCCGTGAAGTAATTACTAAAAGGGTGGAGAACAGACTCAAAACTGGTGCCATTGAGGAAGTAAAAAAACTTTTTAAAATGGGTTACGATGAAAACGATCCTGGTTTAAAAACCATTGGCTATCAACAAATAATTAAGTATTTAAATAAAAAGTTTACAAAAGAAAAAACAATTGAAGATTGGATAAATAAAGAAGTACAATATGCTAAACGTCAGCTAACATTTATGAAGAAAGATGAAAATATAAGTTGGAGGGATATTTAAATTTCTTTTATCTGCTTCACATCTTCCTCTATTTGTTTAACTAAATCTTCAACCAATCTAAATTTAATTACCTGTCGAAGATATTTTAATATTTCTACCTTAATAATTTTTTCGTCTAGGTTTTCCAATCCATATTTTGTTAATTCGTTTTCTACCAATCCTATTAGGTAAACTTCCAGGCTTTTTTCCTGCTCACTGAAAGTTGGCACCGGACCATAATGGAGCGCTCCAACAAATGTTTTATTTTCGATAACAACTTTCGCGGCATAAATTCCATCTTTTAACTCAAAGTTTTCCGGAATTTTTAAATTAATCGTCGGGAATCCCATCGGTTTTCCCCGGCCTTTTCCTTTTATATGAGTGCTCTCAAATTGCATAAGGTTTTATTGTATCCGAAATTAGGATGTATTGCAAAATATAAGATTAATTTGTAAAATGATCTGAATCGTTCCTTCGGGGAAGGGTGACTCATTCGAGAATTCCCAATCGGTGGTATAGCCCACGAGCCGAGACGCAAGTCAGAGCATGATCCGGTGTGACTCCGGGGCCGACCGTACAGTCGGGATAAAAGAAGGATCGCTCTTCTTTTGTGCCCCCGAATATTATTAATTCATTAAATCCTATGCGTAAAGTATTTAGCTACGGTCCTTTATTAATAATCGTTGCCGCATCCATGTGGGCCTTTGACGGAATTATTCGAAGAAGCTTATTTACTCTTCCTTCCATTACGATAGTTTTTTATGAGCATCTGTTTGGTGCGGTGATTCTTCTGCCATATTTTATTCGAACTTTTAATAAAGAAGGCCTCACCAGAAAAGAATTTTTTTTGCTTCTTTTTATTTCAATGTTTAGCGGAGTACTCGGAACACTATGGTTTACGACCGCTCTTTTAAAAACTAGTTTTATTTCTTTTAGCGTTGTTTATCTTATACAAAAATTACAGCCGATCTTTGCAATTTCAGCTGCAGCCATTGTTCTCAAGGAAAAGATTACGAAATCTTATATTAAGTGGGCCGTTGTTGCATTAATTGCTGCATATTTTGTGACTTTTAAAAATGGCTACATTAATTTCGCTACAGGAATAGGGACAATCATTGCGGCGCTATATGCATTGGGAGCAGCTTTTGCTTGGGGTTCTTCAACGGCTTTTTCCAAACTCGCGCTTGTCAAAAGACCGAGTATGTACATAACCAGTCTGCGATTCTTGTTGACCGCTATTTTAGGATTGGGAATGGTTTTTGTTTTTGGTCAAAGCAAAAGTCTTGCTTCACCTACATTTTCGCAGTTGAGCCGTTTTCTATTGATTGCGGTTTCAACAGGAATGGTTTCAGTTGCTATTTATTATCGTGGCTTGAAGAAAGTCCAGGCAAACGTATCAACGATCCTTGAATTAGTCTATCCACTCTTGGCAGTTTTTATCGACGCAACATTATACAAAAGTTTCCTTGCACCAACTCAGTATCTAGCTGGAGCAATACTTTTGTTTGGGATTTATAAAATTTCTCAGATACAACAGAAAGAATTAAAAAATAACTAAATTTGTTAATTAACATTGTCATTCCCTTGAAGAAGGGGATCCAGTCTATAATCACATTTTTAAAATGAATATTTCGCTTGGATTCCCGCCTACGCGGGAATGACATTGAGTTGATTAGCTTATTGATCCAGCAAAATCGTTTGACATTAAGAAGAAGAAGAAGAAGTACAATTCTGTTTATGAGTAATGAAAATAAACAGAGTCGTCCCAAAAGAAATTTTGACAAATTAAACTTATTTCGATTAAATTTTTTAATAATTCTAAATAAATTAACTCCAGAATCTTTGAATTTACTTATTCCTGGATATGATAAATATATTAGAAATCAAAAATTACATGAAGAAAAAGCGCCTCTTGCAGATAAGGTTAGACAGGCTGATTTTAATAGAAAATACAATTTACCTCAATTCTAATTTTTAGATTGTCAAATTAGTAGTGGTGCGATTCATCGCATAATAATTTACCTTTTAAACAACTTCATAAACGCTTCTTTTGGGATCTCGACTTTCCCGATCATCTTCATTTTTTTCTTACCTTCTTTTTGTTTATCCAAAAGTTTCCGTTTGCGACCAAAATCGCCGCCTCCGACTAATTTCCCACTTTTGATCAAAACGTCTTTTCTAAACGGTGCCAGACGGGACGAAGCAATTATTTTACCTTTATATTTTGCCTGAATTTTTACCTCATACTGTTGACGGGGGATTAATTCTTTTAAACGTGAAGTCAAAAAACTGGCCTTTTCGTAAGATCTTTCTTCAACAACAACTTCACTGAATTCATCGATGGGCTCTAAATTTAATAATAATTCTAATTTGTCCGCTTTCACTTGTTGATATCTCAAAAATTCCCAATCTAGGGAAGCGTAACCGGATGAAGCGCTTTTTAAGTTATCAAAAAAATCGGAAATTAATTCTGACATCGGCAGTTCATATTCTAAAACTGTTTGATTTTTATTATCCATATTCATAAATTTTCCTCGATAATTTTGGCATAACTGCATGACTACGCCAACGTATGAGTCCGGACAAACGATCATAGCTTTAACATAAGGTTCAAAAAAATTATTGTTTTCATGTTTAAACTTAACTTGTGGCGGGGTCAAAACTAAAGAAAGATCATACTCGCGCTCCAACCTTTCTCGAACAATGTCAGCATGAAGCAGACCTAAAAAACCGACTCGAAATCCAGCGCCTAAAGCGGTACTGTGGATTGAAGAAAATTCAAGCGAAGAATCATTTAAATAAAGTTTATCTAATGCCTTTTGTAAATTTAGATAGTCTCCCGTATCAGTTGGAAAAATCGATGCAAACACCATTGGTTTGACTTTTTTATAACCAGGTAGTGATAAAGAAGGGTCGGTGACGATACTATCACCAACAGAAACTTTATGAATATCTTTTAAGTTCGTGACAACATAACCAATGTCACCGTTTGAAATAACTTCCTGCGGAGTTAGGGCAGGTTTAAAATAACCAACCTCTTTGACTTCAAAAGCCTCATTCGCTGCAGAAAGTATCACCTTCTTCCCTTTTTTGAGCTCTCCATCAAAGACGCGGACAAAAGCAATTACACCCCTGTGGGAATCGTAATAAGAATCAAAGATTAATGCCTGAACATTGTTTGGTGAAACCGAAGATGACAAATTTTTTGCGGTTTGTTGTTTTCCGTCAAAAAATTTCGTCATTGAGGTTTCTTTGGGAGAAGGTATTTTTTTAATAATTGCCTCCAACAATTCCTTAACCCCAGCTCCAGTTTTTGCAGATACACAAAATATTTCTTCGTCGCGCACCCCCAAAAAATCGATTAATTGCTTTTTTGTTTTATCAACTTCAGCGTTGACCATATCAATTTTATTAACAACCGGAATTATTACTAAATTTTTTTCTATCGCTTTGTAAGCATTGGCAATCGTCTGCGCCTGGATCCCTTGGGTGGCATCGACTAACAAAACAACTCCTTCAACACATGCAAGCGTCCGATCAACTTCGTAAGAAAAATCAACATGACCGGGTGTGTCGATCAGGTTAAGTATGAATTCTTTATATTTCATTCTTACCGGTGCCAACTTTATTGTAATTCCTCGTTCGCGCGAAATCGGATTTTGATCCAGCATCTGTGCTTCATGATGACCGGCTTCAACCGTTCCCGTTAACTCCAACAAACGATCGGCTAGGGTTGATTTTCCGTGATCAATATGAGCAATGATGGCAAAATTTCGAATATTTTTCATATTTTTAAAACCTTATAATAAAATTCTTCTGTTTCTTTAGCGATTTTTTCCCAACTATATTTCTCTCTCTTCGTTAATAACCATTTCCTTATTCTTTTCCTCTTTGAATCGTCTAACACTAAGCTTTTTATGGCCTCCCTAAATAATTTAGTGTTTTTATGGGAAACGATCAGATCACTGTCCGGATATCCAGACAATATTTCTTTGACACCATTACTATCAAATCCAACTATAGGTATTCCACAAGACATTGCCTCCAGTATAGTAATGGCAAAATTTTCATTTCTATATGGAGCACAAAAAATATCACTGTTCTGATAGTATTTAATTTTATTTTTTCCTGTAATATATCCTTTGAATTCGACGAAATTTTCTAGTTGGTTATTTTTTACGTATTTTTTACACGTAATCAAGTGAGGCCCGTCTCCTAAGACAATCAATTTAATGTTTGGAATGTCTTTTATTAATTCTCTTAAAGTTTTTAAAAGAATCATTAATCCTTTCCTCGGTACTATTCTCGCTACAAAAAGAAGGGTTATTTTTTTATTTTTATTTTCAAGAGGATAAAACAAATTTGAATGAACACCATTATTGATGACGATTTTCTTTACCTTCGCAGGTAAGAGAGAGCCCCATCTTTTAATTCCTATTTTTGAAACAAATATCGACCCACTAACTTTTTTAAAATAATCTTGAAATAGTGGAATAAAGCCATTTATGATATTAAATCTGGAGCTTTCATCCCATGCTGTATGAAAAGTCGTCACAATTGGTAATTTTGCTTTTTTTAATATCTCCCATGCAATCAAAGGTAAATATGGATCGTGAATATGGATTAGGTCAAATTTAGCTTGATTCTCAATTGTTTTAACAGGTTCGTTATATTCTTTTGATTTAACTGTCAAAAAAATTGTTGCTTCTTTAAAAAAAGGGACTTCAACCAAGTTAGTAATTTTTTTATAGTTTTTAAAAGGAAGAGCACTCTTTCTATTTGGTCCAAACAAATATACTAAATGTCCAAGCTTAGTTAATTCTTGACTAATATAATATATATGATGAAGTAGTCCATCGGGTTTCTCAGGATTACTGGAAAAAAACATTGCAATTTTTAATTTTTTTTTCATATACTTTAATTAATGTATTATTTTGTTGTTTTGTTAAGAATAATATCTGCTCCTTTAATCTTTGTCTGGCCCTTACAAGTCATAATTTTATCATTTTTTTTAGACGTTATAGATATAGAATTCGCTTCTCGTAAAGTTCTTACTTTGGCAAAATATGAGAGATATGATAAGGCTCTGGACTTGTGGTGGTATCTTAATGCAATGGCTTTCAGTTGGTTTTATTTACCTGACTATAAATTTTTGTTATTGATATTATTTATTTTTAGAAGCATCGGTGAAATTATATTCTTTATAAAAAATAATCGGAGAATATTTTTTCTTTTCCCTAATTTTTTTGAAAATATTTTTTTCCTTATTTTCTTTTCAATTTATTTTAGACAGTTGAATTTTTTACTTGATAAAAAGTTTATATTTTTTTCTTTATCAGTTGTAATAATTGGGAAGATATTTCAGGAGTGGTGGGTTCATATTGCCCAAATTTCCATACCGGAACATTTCTTCGGAAAGAAAAGAAAATGGAGAAAAAAAACTACTAAGGTTTTGTAGATTTAAAATACTCTATAAATTTTTGCCACCATGATTTCTTGGTTGTTGGTTGAGAAACCGGTTGGGACGGCGAAACATAATCCGATACTCCAAGAGTTGGAGTTTTGATAGTTTTTGTCTGTTCAACAGTTGGCTCTTTGATTGATGAAGACGTTTTTAAAGAAGTAGAATCATTCACAATAGTTTGGACAAAACCACCGTCCGTTTTTGCCAACATCCAATTACTCCAACTACCGGTAGCACAACCATTGCCAGCCCGTACTTTAAAATAATAATTAGTATTAGGAGCTAATTCATTAATCGTATAATCAATCACCCCATCATAATATCCTTTATCAAACTTAACACCAAATCTTTCGTCTCCTTGAGTAAATCCATAAGCAATATAATATTGATCAACGGCATTATTGACTGGAGTAAAAAATAATTTAGCGGTATTTTTTGTTGTATCTATCTGAAACAAATCCGGAGAATGATCAGGCGCTTGTTTGTCACAACCTGGAGTCGTTGGACTTGATGTACTTGATGATCCGCTAGATGAACTTTCAACCGCGGTAAAAGTAGTAAAATGGGCAGCATTAAAAACCAAGGTTTGGGTTGATTTATCATAGGTTAGACTTGAGGTAACACCACTCGAATCATCTACGCCATCTATCTGTATTTTTGGACTATTGAGATTAATGCCATACATGGTAATTACCGCTCCGGCGTTTTTTAATTCCAATACAGCCTTTGCGTCCAAATTCAAACTTCCATTTGCACCAACCATCTTTGATCCTATGCTCTTCATAAATCTCTGTACTGTTGGGTCAAGCATGTTGACTGCTTGGGAAAACGCAACTTTCACAACACCAGTCTGGTGCATTGTAAAATTAGTGATTGATCTAAAATCAGTAACTGAGCTAAAATCCGTAGTACCTGATCCGGAAAAAAACGTACGGATATCAAGATTGACCGGGCCGCCATCAAGACATTTATATGTCGAACTACTTCCAGAAGTAACTTTTATCAAAGGCATACCTCCACCCATTGTTGCCAAAGTTACCGTATGGGTCGCTTTATATTTTCCGTTACCTTGACTAACAGCAGTTTCCGTATTAGCATTGGAAAAAAGAGTGGCAGTATAATCGCCCTCAATATAGGAATAGTCTACTTTAACCGTATAATCGTCCCTGTCTGCTACTACAATAATGTTAGCTGTTCTTCCAGCATATAGAAAGCTTCCTTTTTGTTGATCTTCGTAATAAGCACGAAAGATAACAGGAGTGCCAGCCGCCAGGGTGCAGGTCGGAGGAGTAGCGGAAAATTCTTCCAGATCAGAATCCGTTCCGGCCGGAACTTGAAATTTAAAGCTAATCGTACCTAAATCGAAATTTTCGTCTGTACTCACTTTAATTGGAAACGTGATTGTATCGGCATACTCAAAAGAGGATGGTGCAGTAATAGTGAAAGTCCAGCTTCCCGCAGCAAGTGACTGTGAAAATGTTCCATCGGCAGCAGTACTTCCGGTAACTGTTGTTGGACCTGTTTTTGTAAATGTGTAACTGACAACTGCAGTTTCTCCATGAGGTCCAACGATCGTTCCTGAAACAGTAGAATCAACAGCTGACACAGAAAATGTTAAAAAAGAAAACACTACTAAAACAAGAAAAAAGGAAGCGATTTTTTTAAACATTTTGTTTACAAACGTTTAACTATGCTTAATGATAAATAATAGTTTTCAGTTTGTCAAATCTTATCAATGATCTTTTCCCACGGAAATATGTCTCTACCAAAATGTCCGTAAGAGGCCGTTTTGAAATAAATTGGCCGTCTTAGATTTAATCCGTCAATGATACCTTTTAGAGAAGTATCTAATAATTTTTCAGCAAAACTGTTGATTACTTTTAAAGACTTTTTTTCCGTTCCATATGTTTCCGTTTCTTGCATAACTGGTTTTTTGGCTCCGATAAAATATGCTAGTCGCACTTCGCAGCGGTCGGCTAACTTATTAGCAACTATATTTTTTGCTAAATAGCGAGCTGCATAAGCAGCTGACCTATCTACTTTTGTTGGATCTTTCCCAGAAAAGGCCCCACCACCTTGTCTGGCCATTCCTCCGTAAGTATCAACGATTATCTTTCTTCCAGTTACTCCAGTGTCAGACGCCGGTCCTCCAATATGCCAAACTCCTGTTCCATTGACAATTAGTTGATTACGATTAATTTTAAAATCGTATTCTTTTAAAATTGGAGTCACTAATAAATTAAATAAATCCTCTTTAACCTGTTCCAATTTAATTTTTTCGCTATGAGGAACGGCTAGGACAACATTTTCAATTGATTTAGGAATCCCTTTTTCATAACCAACAGTTACCTGAGTTTTTCCATCGGGCCGTAAATAGGGGAGCATCTTGGATTTTCGAAGATCGTCCATACCCATTGCCAGTCTATGAGCAAGCATAATCGGCAAAGGCATTAATTCTTTAGTTTCGCGGCTTGCATATCCAAACATCATTCCCTGATCTCCCGCACCTAAGTTATCTACACCAACAGCAATTTCCGGTGATTGAGTATGAATTTTAACAATAATTTCTGATTTGTCAGAAAAATTTAATACCGGAATTGTATAGCCTAGATCCTTAACTACCTGCTTGGCAATTTTTTTATAGTTTAATTTCGCTTTTGTGGTTACTTCTCCAGCCATGGCCAAAAAGTTTTTCGTCACCATCGTCTCAACAGCAACTCGGGAATATTTATCCACCTTTAAAGCCGCGTCCAGTATCGCGTCAGATACCTGATCACAAATTTTATCGGGATGCCCAGCGCAAACTGATTCAGAAGTAAAAGTATTCATATAATTAATTTAAAGCGAAGATACTAAATTTTAAGTCCCCTCCTCCCAGCTATTTAAATATTTCTTTTGTTCTTTGGTTAATTTATCTATCCTAACACCTTCCGAATCTAATTTCAATCGGGCAATTTCGGCATCTAGTTCAGCAGGTAAAGAATAAACCTTATTTTTTAATTTACCCCGATTACCCCAAACATATTCTGCGCCCATTGCCTGTCCGGCAAAACTCATATCCATGACCGAGGCCGGATGACCTTCGGCAGCGGCCAAATTAACAAGTCGTCCTTCGGCTAACAAATATATTTTCTTTGATCCCAAATCGTATTCTTCAACCATTGGTCTGACTCGGGTAATTTTTTTTGCCAACTTTTTCATAGCCTCTTTATTTATTTCAACATCAAAATGACCGGCGTTGGCAAGTATTACGCCAGGCTTAGCTACTTTTAAATGCTCTTCGTCAATGACATGTTTGTTTCCGGTTGTTGAAAGTACAACGTCGGCTTGTTTAATGGCTTCTTTTAAAGTCATTACTAAAAAGCCGTCCATCAAGGCTTCAAGAGCTTTGACCGGGTCAACCTCGGTAACGATCACCTGAGCTCCCATCCCCTTGGCTCTCATTGCCACCCCGCGTCCACACCAACCGTATCCACAAACGACAAATTTTTTTCCGGCAAGCAAAATGTTGGTCGCCCTGATAATTCCATCAATCGTAGACTGACCAGTCCCATAACGGTTATCAAATAAGTGCTTTGTTAAATTATCATTGACCGCAAGGACTGGGATTTTTAAAGCCTTGTCTTTTTCCATGGCTCGCAAACGAATTACACCGGTGGTTGTTTCCTCACTTGATCCAACGACACCAGATAGCAAATCAGTCCTTTTACTGTGAAGTAGGCCGACTAAATCAGCTCCATCATCCATCGTCAAATTTGGTTTTTCATCCAAGACTTGATTTAAATGTGAATAATAGCTTTTATTATCCTCGCCTTTTATAGCAAAAGTTGGAATTCCATAATCCTTGACAAGGGAAGCGGCTACAGCATCGTTGGTTGATAGGGGATTGGAGGCACACAAAAATACTTTTGCCCCTCCCTCTTTTAAAGTAATCATTAGATTGGCTGTTTCGGAAGTGACGTGAAGACAACAGGCAATTGTCACACCTTTCAAGGTCTGTTCTTTTTTGAATCTTTTACGAATCAAATCCAACACCGGCATCTGTAAGTAAGCCCAGTTAATTAACTGATTTCCCAAGGGAGCAAGTTTAATATCCTTGATGTCCGATTTCATAAGCTATTAATATAACAAATTATTTTTAATATTTCATCCTTTTTTCTATCTCTTTTTTCGTTGGCTTATGATTCACTGTCCCATATTTCTCAATTGCAAAGCTCGCCATAACATTTCCCAATTTTAAACAATCTTTAGTTGAATAGTTCCGTAACAATCCCGCCACAAATCCGCCTCTCCAGGCATCTCCCGCCCCCGTCGGATCAACCATTTTTTCCACCTTCACTGATTTAACCGATTCAACTGACTTGACTGACTCGACAGATTCAACAAATTTAACACCTTTTTCCCCCAATGTTATAATAACGCTTATCCCTGTCTCAATTAATCGATTAATCGATAGATTTAACCGTTTCAGAATCATCGCTATTTCATAATCATTTCCTACTAAATACCGGCAGTTCATTACTCCCATCTCTAAATCTTGATCGCTGATCCATGTTAAGGTCATTCCAGGATCATAAAAATAGGGGACTTTGTTTTTGATCGCTTCTTTTTGAAAATATAAAAAAGAATTTTTATGATTAGCGGAAATAATCAAGAGGTCTTTCTTCTTGTTTATTTTTTTAAAATCAATGTATGGAATTTTTTCCGAAGCTCCATAATAAAATCCCCAGATTTGATTATTTTTCGTATCGGTGATGACCGACCCTGCCGACGTATATAATTTTTTATCAACAATCACCCCAGTGGCATCAATCTTATTTTTTTTAAAAAAATTAATAAAATCTTTGCCA
>CABIKN020000079.1 GCA_902200405.1 Candidatus Roizmanbacteria bacterium
TGCATGGTCGCCTTTGCAAACAAAAGAATCAACTGAAAATACAGTAACGAGTGCTTTTAAGTCAGAACAAGCGGGCATTATTGATGGCTGTGATTTTAATTGTGACGGTTGTGGAGTAGAAAGTTCTCATAAAATCCCATTTGGATATTTAGTCAATGTTAAATATAAATGTGGGATGAAGAATTATTTTCGAGGTGAAAAAAGATTTGTTACTTCATTTGGAATTTCGTTAACGGTTAACAAATATTAATAGTAAGATACTTTTTCTATTTCTTACCTGAATTGCTGAATAAGCCTAAAGTCAGAGAAAGCCTTGATAATACAAGCGAAATGAGTGGTTATGTTAGAGTTACGATTCTCGAGCCAATCTTCTCTTAATATAATCTCTTGACAAATCCTAATTAGGCTTGACAAGTTGCCTAATTTGGTATATATTAGGAAATATGTATATTCCGAGACAATTAGAGCCAATAGTAAAAAAAAGCTTATTTAAGGGAAAAATAATCATTATTTATGGTGCTCGACAGGTAGGTAAAACAACTTTGGTGAAAAAAATAGCGAAGGATTTTGGTAAATCATTTGGTTATTTAAACTGTGATGAATTAGATGTATTAAGTCAATTTCAGAAGGCAAATAATTCAATAGCCTTAAGACAGATGATGGGAAACAACAAACTTGTGATTATTGACGAAGCTCAGAGAGTGAGAAATATTGGAATCAAATTAAAATTGATATTTGATAATTATCCGGAAATACAATTACTTGTTACTGGCTCTTCATCTTTAGATTTATCAAATGAAATTTCTGAGCCTTTAACCGGTAGGTGCGATGAATATTGGTTATTCCCGTTGTCCGTAAAAGAAGTTTGGCAAAAAAGTGATAACATTTCGCGAGATCGAGATTTAGAAAAGTGGTTAATCTATGGGAGTTACCCAGAAATTTGGAATTTAGAATCTAATGAAGAAAAATCAATTAAAATTAAACAATTGGCTGCAAATTATTTATATAAAGATATATTAAAATTTAATGAGATCAAAAATTCTGAAACAATCTTAAAATTGTTACAGGCTTTATCATTGCAAATTGGGAGTGAGGTTTCGTTCAGCGAACTTGCCAGAACAATAGGGGTCAGTAAGCAAACAATTGCATCTTATATCGATTTATTAACCAAGGTTTTTGTTGTTTTTAGTCTAAGGCCTTATTCTGGTAATCTGCGTCAAGCTTTAAATAAAAAAAGAAAAATATACTTTCTTGATGTTGGTATTCGCAATGCCATTATTAATAATCAAAATCCATTGGCAATTCGCGATGATGTTGGTAAATTATGGGAGAATTTTATAATTGCTGAAAAATACAAAACTCAATTGGGATTGGGTTACAAAACAAACTTATATTTTTGGAGAACATATGAAGGGCAGGAAGTTGATTTGGTAGAAGACAAAAACGGAGAGTTGATTGGTTGGGAAATAAAACTAAAACGAAAAGGTAGAAAACAACCAAAAGATTGGGGGTCATATAAGAATTCAAGCTGGAAAGAAGTAGACAAAGAAAATTATTGGGAAATTATATAAAATTATTTTTTAAGCTAGTTCTGACACCCTCCACGATAGGGAGCTATAGTGTATCATTGTTCCAGATAAAATTTTACAATCTCTACAATAAATAGTATTATTTAGCTATGAATTGGAAAAGTGAAGCTCAAATGAGAAGTATAGGTCATGAACCACGCCCAGATGACGAAGCTATTAGTCGGTTGAAAAAATTTGGGGATGATTCACAAGATATGCGCTCAACACTTAATATATTCCAGCTCATCCTCGATGAGTGGGTAGGTCCAAAAACTCCGTGGTCTGCTTTGAAAGGAAAAAAAGTTTTGGAACTTGCTTCAGGATCTGTGATTAATGGCTATCCCCCATGGTTTTCGCGATTATGTTCCGTATTTGATGCAGAAGTTACCGTCATTGATATCAGTCCGCAAGGAAGTGTTGATCGAAGAATATTCACCTGCATTGAAGCAGATTTAATTGAAACAGTCTTAGGAGACGATCTAGGTAATATACCAGGACTTAAGAACAAAAAATTTGATTTAATCCATTCATCGCGGTTTATTGGGTTTAATCCCCCCTTCGAGGTAATGAAGGAATTAAACCTAAGAGGTGTTACTCTAGAAGAATTTGAAGCTAAACTTACTAATCAAACAAAAAAACTTTTAGCACCAAAAGGTTATCTCGATGTTACCGATGCATGGTCTGATATCAAATCCTCTTGATTAACTAATCTAGGACAGGTAATTATAGTAGTATATGAGTTTATGTTTCAAATAATTCACGATGAGTTCATAGAATCCGTCGAAGGATTAATCTTGGGTCTAGGGAGCCAACATGAATTGATAATTGACAGTTGACAGTCAACTGTCAACCTGATATACTACTTTTATATGGTTACAAATACAGCACAAAAAATTCAAGAATATCTGATCGTTCATAAACAAGTTACACCCAAACAGTTGGCTGAGTATTTGGGTATTTCCAGACAGGCTTTGTTTAAACATCTACCAAAACTACTCGAAGAAGGAAAGATTGGAAAAATAGGGAAACCGCCGGTTGTATATTATTTTATTAAAGATCAAACAGTTTCAGAAATAAAATCTTTAGAAAATCAACAGAAATCTCAAATTATTGAAAAAAATTATCTAATAATTACTCCAACGGGAGAAAAGTTAATAGGAATGAAAGGATTCAAATATTGGTGTGATAAAAATAAACTACCTCTTACAAAAACGGTTGCAGAATATGAAAAAACTTTTAAGAAATATGCAAAATATAAAAAAGTAGGTTTGATTGACGGAACTTATAAACTAAAACATAGTTTTGATAAGGTTTTTGTAGATAAAATATTTTATCTTGATTTTTATAGTATTGAACGATTTGGAAAAACTAAATTGGGCTGGATGCTTCTTTATGCTAAACAAAGTCAAAACAAAGCGCTAATTAAAGAAATTAGTGAAAATATCAACAAGGAAGTTAATAGGTGTATTACTAAATACAATATTAATGCGGTTAGTTTTGTACCGCCAACGGTCAAAAGAGAAATACAACTGATGGCTGAAATAGAAAAGAATCTAAATATTCATCTACCAATTATTAATTTGCAAAAAATTAAAACAGATTTGATCGTACCTCAAAAGACATTAAGTAAGATTGAAGATCGAATAGAAAATGCAAAGCAAACAATTATAGTGAGCGACGTCCGAAGCTATAACAATGTTCTTATTATCGATGATGCGATTGGATCTGGAGCAACTATAAATGAAACAGCAAAAAAATTCCGTGAGAAAAAAATAGCAAAAAATAGAATTTACGGTTTGGCAATAACAGGTAGTTTTAAAGGCTTTGAAATTATCAGCGAAGTTTGAGGA
>CABIKN020000080.1 GCA_902200405.1 Candidatus Roizmanbacteria bacterium
ATAGTTCCTAGAGAGTTACAGAATTTCAGGCTCATCGCTTGACTTTAAAATACTAAAATCAATTTCTGCTTGAAAAGAAGAAGTAGAATGCTTTCATGATGATAGACTCAGAAAGCACAATAGTATCAGCCGAAAATCGCGAACAATCGCATGAAGTTGTTGTTAGCGGTGGAAGTTGGCTAAAATATTCTGCAGAAAAAGCTAAAAAATTAGGAATATTGGGAGCATATATCGTTAACCCAGAAGGCGAAAACACTACAACATATTATCTTCACGAAAATGGATCAGTAGAAAGATATGCTAAAGATCCTCAAACAAAAGAAATGATTCCTGCTGATTTTAGCATTAAAAGTAAGGGTTTAGTTACGGTAGACAAAAAACTTAATCAACCCGTTCTTAAATTTACACAAACCCGGGGAGCAAAAACTATTGCTAAATAATTTAATTTGCTTTATTTTTTTCTTTCCCCAAATCAAAAAATTCTTTAGTCAAATAATCAACCCAGTCATTTTCATTTTCCGGGTGACGCCAACCGGTAACTTTTTCCCAATGTAATCTTTGATCACATAAAGTACAAAAACCATAACGACCAAACTCATCAGATAAAACAGTAGCTAAAGCAAATTCTTCTTTTTCGTTTAGATAATAATATTTACGAAGTCCAATATCTAGGGTGTGAGTTAACAGAGTTCCAGACCAACTTAACATTTTATCTCTGGTTGAAATTAAAAATCGTTTATCATCCCAAATAGCTTTTACCAAACTGTCTGGAGGAATTGGATCATTGTACGGATAAACAAAAAGATATTTTCTTACTAAAAACATATCATGCTCATACTTAGGAATAGTATGGACAAGAATACTAAAAACTAAATCAGCTAATTTTTTATTTTTAATTTTAATTACAAACTCATCTCTATCTTTCTTTTTTTGTCGAATAATTTTATATTTCTTTTGACTGAAATCTAAACAAGTAAATAAAATATCATCGCTAAATTCAAAGCCAACTTCTTTATACCATTTCTCAAGTCCTCGATAATAAGAAAATGGAATGTATTTTGATGACCTACAAGATTTTAAAGGATACTGATTTTTATTTTCATCAATCAAAATAATTTTAGAATCGTAATCAAAAACAGCAACTAAGAATAAATACATATCTTCGTCAGCTAAAAGGACTCCTTTCTCTACCTCTATTTTTTCCGGTGTATAACGAAAAGTTTTTCCAGGATAAATTCTTTCAATCGTGTCATAAGTTTCCTTGCCTACTCTGACAATAGCCGTATCGTAAGTTGTCAAAGTCTGGCGGATTTTATCTTTTTTAATTCCGGTATATTTTATTAGTTCATCAATATTTAAAGCTTTATTTTTTTCCTCAATTAGTTTTTTGATTGTTTGCCTACGACCTGGTGGAATAATTTTTTGAGACATGAAGATATTTTAGCAAATTATTTTTAGAAGTCTAAATCAAACCTTTCTTTTAAAACTAAATTTAGGTTTTCAAATAGAGATAAATATTTAATAATTTTTTTATTAAGATCGTTGTCAAGATTTTTATAATCGGAAATATTTTTTAAGGCATTAATTATTTTTACTATGGAAACATAAGATAAGAAAGCCGAATTTTTTGAATCAAAAGTGGTGTCCTCGTGTTTCATTTCTTTTTCTTCAATATCACTCAGTATTGCCCGATGAATTTTAACAGAGAAAAATAACATATAATAATTAAGAATTCTTAATGGCTCTTTAATTTCTTTCGGAATTTCTTCAAGAAAATAATAATGGAGATCTTCCACTAACTTTACTAGCGAAATGCAAAGTTTTTTTGATATTTTAGTTAGCTCATCATTTTCCACTAACATGTCTTTTTTATGTTCCTCTTTTTCAAATTTTAAATCGTCTTCTTTGGTTATTTTTATTTTTAATCTTTTCATATCTTTTTCTAATAATTTTTTGGTTTCCTCAAAACTTTCAGAAATATGAAGTAGCATGGCTTCGGTACTTTTTGGATCAATTCCTTGTTTAATAAATCTTTTCTCCGACTCTTTTTCTTTTTGATAAACACGACAGATACCGGAAAGCTTGCATCTTTCACACCAGCGATCACAAAAATTAAAAGGGAGTTTATAAAAAACATCTTTATAAATCCACGGAGGTTTAATAGCACCAAACTAAGAAATAAATATTTTTTTTAAAAAAGAAGGTTCCATAAATTTACACCTCTACTTTTATTTATTATAAATTAGATATTTATAAAAAGTTGACTTATCTGAATATTTAATCCATCCGCAATGTTACAAAGAATCTTCAAGCTTGGATTTGCTTTTCCTTCCTCAATCTCAGATAAATATGAACGATCAATATTACAATTAACTGCTAAATTATCTTGGGAAATATCCTTGGCTTTTCTTATTCTGGATATTTCCTTTCCTAACCTTCCATAGGTATGTTTATATTTCATATGAAAGGAAAGGGTAAATAAAGAAGATAGAAAATACAATCAACCAACAACAACTTGAACCGGTCGGACTACTTACAAGAAAGCAAAATGAAGTTTAACCAACCGGAACACACAAGCGGTTAACAAACAAGTTCCCCTCTCCTCCTACTGGAGGAGGAGAGGGGCAAGGGGTGAGGAGATTAAAATTAGTCGATCTGAAAATGCCGCTCGATTGCGGGCGAAGAATTAACTTGAGGAATAGTTAAGCCCGCAATGGAGCGAGTCCTGATAACTTTATTTCTACCCAACTATAGAAACAAACTACAACCATATCTCTCTGAGTTGATTTGGATTAAGATTTTACCTTTCTGGTTTGGTTATCCCAAATCAACTGAGAGAGAAAGATACCTGCCTGCCGGCAGGCAGGGAACCCAACTTCTTCAAGTATTCCCCCAAGGTTACTTAAGATTTAGGGACGGGCATTTTCTTTCGACCATATTCCTTATTCCCCAGTTTGCCCCATACCTTAGTTTTATAAAGGGAGTCTTTCGACAGAGAGAGGGAACTGGATACAACTGTGAACCGAACGACAGAGAAAGATGACCGAAATTATAATTTCTTATCTTGACCGGTTGAGTAACTTCCGGTCAAAGGCGACTGACAGCGTCAGTCGCCCAATTCTTTTTCCCCTATCTTTACCCTTGTCTTTCTTTTCCTCTTCCTGTCTTCTTGCCGATTCCCCCAGAAAACCGAAAGGGAAAGTTTGAAAACCGCCGGAGCGAAGCCAGGTCACCAGTCGGTACCTGGCGAAGCGGAGGCGGGAAGAAGCCCGAAGCGACCACCGACTAGAGTCCTATCGGGAGCGAGGGCTGGTAGTTCAAGGATTTGAAGGAGTCGAGCTGGACGGGCGACTATAATAGTACCTTTGTTTCCGCCGACCAGTTTCTCATCAGGGAGGCGGGCTTGTCCTCC
>CABIKN020000081.1 GCA_902200405.1 Candidatus Roizmanbacteria bacterium
TAAAATTAATTTTTGTTACCTTTCCTGTCATATTATCCGTAATCAATTTCGTCTTTGCTCCTTCTTTAACGTAGACAGCAGTTTTTCTTTTTCCCTTCCAAAGTTGTCCGTCTATACCTGACAATCCTATTGCGTTTACCCCATACGATTGAAGTTTGGCAACAATTCTTTTATTGACAAGACCTGGATAAGTCATGAGAAAAATATCAATAGCGGTTTTATCAGTATAGACACTACTTATTCCGGTAGGTGAAGTTATCGTTTTGGTTGGTGCCCCCATTTTTTCAGCGATTTCATCACGGGCAACACTGGCACCATGAACGAGAATAACTTTCTCTCCTTGTTGATCAATAAGAATTTTTATATCCTCGCAAATATAATCTAAATTAATTTTTTTTCCTCCACCAATTTTAATAAGTATCATAAGTTTTGGATAACTTTATCAGTAAATTCAGAACTTTTTAATTTTCCACCCAAATCTTTTGTCGTTAAACCGAGTTCCATTGTTTTTGTAATGGACTCTCTTATTTTTTTTGCCATTTTATTTTCGTCTAAAAATTCAAGCATCATGGCCGATGAAAGAAAACTGGCTGTTGGATTGGCGATATTTTTTCTGGCGTATTTCGGGGCCGAACCGTGAACCGGCTCAAATAGTCCTTGATTATTTCCCATATTTCCACTGGCGGCGACTCCGAGTCCTCCCGTTAATCCAGCTGCTTCATCTGACAAAATATCACCAAACATATTGGTCGTAACGATGACATCAAAGGCCTCTGTTTTTTTAATAAGTTGCATGGCGCAGGAATCGACGAGCATATCTTCCATTATTATTTCAGGATATGATTGAGAAATCTTTTTAGCAATATCTAAAAATAAACCGTCGGTAATTCTCAAAATATTGGCTTTGTGAACCACGGTGACTTTTTTTCTACCTTGTTTTTTAGCAAGTTCAAAAGCAAATTTTAAAATTTTTTCGCAACCTTTTTTTGTGATAACTCTTTCGGCGATTGCCCCCTCTTTAGTCAATCTTTCCTGACCTACATAAAGGTCTTCGGTGTTTTCTCGAACTATAATAAAATCTATTCCATGTTTTTGGTCAGGGATAGGAAGTGATTTAAAAGGACGAACATTTGCATAAAGGTCTAAAGTTTTTCTTAAGCGAACGATTGGACTAAAATATCCTTTGATATTTGGTGGCGTGGTAATAGCTCCAAATAATATCGCGTCGCTTTTTCTGCAAATTTCAATTGTTTTTTCGGGCAGTGGAGTGCCGTATTTTTTATATGTTTCAAAACCAATCTCTGCATGCATAAAACCAAAACCGATTCCGGTTGCTTCTAGTAATTTGATTGATTGAGCTGTTACTTCTGGTCCTATTCCATCACCTCCCATGTAACATATTTGATATTTTTTTTTCATATTTCAAAAAGTTTTTTTAACGAACCCAAGCCATTTTTTTTGAGATACGGAATGATACCAGCACTTTCATAGAGTTTAATCATTAAGGGTGGAATGACTGCTTTAATTTCCTTTTTTTTTAAAATATTTATAACCAATTGTTTTTCTATATCAATTTTAAGATTGTCATTTTCATTTATATTATCAATGGGGGCAATGATTGCTAGTAATCCTTGATCAATACAGTTGCGATAAAAAATTCTCGCGAATGATTTGGCAATAATTGTTTTTATTCCACAGGCTTTGAGAGCGGTAACTGCAGTTTCGCGGGAAGAACCACAACCAAAGTTATTTCCGGCAATAATGAGATCACCCTTCTTAACAGTTTTAACGAACTTGGGTCGATATTCGATAAAAACGATTTTTGCCAGTTCTTGAGCATCAGTTGTTATGTTATAGCGACCCGGTGTAATCAGATCAGTGTTAATATTATTTCCAAAAATCCAGTTCATAATAATTTTTTTAAATTATAAATATTTTCTGGGGTCGGTAATATATCCGGTGATCGCCGAAGCGGCCGCCGTTGCCGGGCTGGCCAAATATATTAATGCTTTCGGACTACCCATTCTTCCGGTAAAATTACGGTTACTGGTTGAGACACAGACCTCATCATCGTATAAAACTCCACCGTGTCGACCTAAACAAGGACCACAACCAGGAGTTAATATAATGGCATTTTTTTTAGTAAAAAATTCCAGGTACTTCTTTGACAATGCTTGAAGATAAACAAGTTTTGAGGCTGGGGTTATAATTGTCCTTACACTAGGATCTAAAATATTTTTCTGCCACATCTTATAAACAACATCCAAATCCTCAATTCTGCAGTTTGTGCAGGACCCGATAAATACCTGATCAACTTTTATTTTCTTTTTTTCTACTTCTTGTACATCTTTAACTCGATCAATATCTGGAGGTTCTGCAATCTGTGGAATAAGATCGGAAATGTCAAAATTCATTATTTTTTCGTAAACCGCGTCTTCATCACTCCATAATGACTTTTTATCAAATTTATAATATCGTTGATTTTCTTTCAGATATTTTTCTGTTTGCTCATCGGGTTCAATGATGGCCGCTTTAGCTCCCATTTCAGCTGACATATTAGTTAAAGTTAAACGGGCGGGCACGGAAAAATTACGAACTGTTTCGCCACCGTATTCTAACACTCTATAATTACCACCTTCCGGACCAAATTTTTTAGCAATCATCAAAATAACGTCTTTAGAAAATACCCCTTTTTTTAATTTTCCATTTACGTTAATTCTTATTGTCTGTGGAACCCTAAACCAACAGGTGCCGGTGGCCATCGCAATGGCTGCATCGGTTGAACCAACACCAATGGTTAAGGCTCCCAAGCCACCGCCGGTTGGAGAATGAGAGTCAGCGCCAAGAATCAAGTTCCCAGGATTTATAAACCGCTCAGACATTATCTGGTGGCAAACACCGTCGGTTGTGATTGAAATACCTTGTTCATTTGCAAATTTTCTAATTTTAGCCTGTAATTTGGCCATTTGGACATTTGGAGCTGGGAAAGCATGATCAAAAGGTATAAAAATTTTCTTTTTATTCCAAACTTTTTTAGCTATTTCATAAAATGGATCAATTGCCCAAGCGCAAGTTGTGTCGTGGGCCATAACAAGGTCAAGTTTTGCAATAATAAAATCTCCTGAATAAACTTTTTTTCCTACATGTTGGGAAAATAT
>CABIKN020000082.1 GCA_902200405.1 Candidatus Roizmanbacteria bacterium
GCTTTGAATGATTTAAAACCAGAAATTTTATTTAACAATGAAATATAATTATAAAAAAATTAATCTAACAGAAGATACTGATGGTAATGCAATAGAAGATAGTAATTTCATTACTTTTGAAGGAGAGGTTTTTTTCCTAAAATATTTATCGTTACAATATAAATCTTCTAAAGGCGGAAATTCAAGTGTATTTATTCTTTACGATAAAAATGGATATCGTGATGACCGCATAATAAAAATTTGTAACTATCATAAGCCGAAGAGGAATACGCCGGATCACATTAGACGACGTTATGGAAGATTTATCAACGAGATAAAAGCGTTGGAACAACTTAAAGAAGAAAGAGTTAAAAACATTGTTATACTTGATTTTAATGATGTCATAACTCTTGATGGCAAAGAATTCCCATTTTATGTCATGGAAAAAGGAGATACGGATTTGAAAGAGTATCTACTGTCCAACCCAGCAATTGACAACCAAGAGAAAGTAAAACTTTGCCTTGATCTGTTTAATGCATTAAAGGAATTACACCAAAAAGACTTTTATCATAGAGATATAAAACCAGATAATATTTTTCTTTTTAGGGAAGGAGAGGATGAAACAAAGTACTTGTGGAAAATTGGAGATTTGGGTTTGATAGCAGAAAGACAGAAAGATTATGATGACTTGGGTGAGAAAGTTGGTCCATTCGGATGGATATCCCCAGAAGCGATGAATAAATACTTAACAGAAAGAGCTATGATTGGGTTTGATTGTAAAATAGACGACAAATCAGACATATTTCAACTAGGTAAAATATTTTGGTTTATCTTTCAGTTGAATGTTCCCATCGGTCAAATAAAGCAAGAAGATTTTATTTGTACCATCGAAAACAAGGACACCATTTTTGGCATAATCGAAAACATGCTACAATATTCAAAACATAGGAGATCAGATATTGCTCGACTGGAGTCCCAACTCGACCAATTAAAGACTGCTTTTGTTCTATAATCCTTAGTTACTCCTCCAAAGCCCCCATCAACTGCTCCATTCCAAAGTTTAAAAGGAAATCGCTGTAGTAGCTGTCAAATAAATCCCGAATGTATTCATCTACAGTAACACCTTCCTGTTTACCGTCTTTCTCAATCGTTAAATTATAGTTCTTCTTTTTAGTAATCATATAAAGAAAAAGGGTATGAAAATAAACGGAAGCAAGGTATTTCTTCTGGGCAATGGTAATCTGTTCCTCCGCTTTTAGCTTTGAGCGGTGTTTCAGATAAACGCTACTGTCTAAATTGATATAGATCGTTTCTAATTTATCTCCCTCACCAACAGTAAACATAACGGTTTCGCGGTTCATTGAAATTCCATGAGCTTCTAAGGAATCCCATTCCTTCTCAGTTACTGGTTTCAGCTCAGGAAGACCGATATGTTCAAAAGATTCTTCTTCTTTAGGTGTCGGTTCTTTAGGTGATTCCGGCTCAGCAATTTTTATCCAAACAATTTCCTCCAATGGCTCGCCTGGAGCCGTCAATGATGCTTTAATTTCCAGCTCATCACCAACTTCAAGTTCTTTAGTAGGATTCAATGTAAGTCTTATGGTGCCCTTATTAGGACTGCTCTTAACAATATTCAATAGCCCGGAGATTTCCTTTTCTTTTCCTTCTCGATCTCCACCTCTTTTGTCGTTGTGTTTTATCTGTAACAACGCCAACTGCAATTCGCCAGGCTCTTCCACTCGGTCAAAATAATCATTGGATACATCAGTATCAAACTTAATTGTTTTTTCGCCTTTCAGCGGCAATGAGATTACATTAATCCCATCTTTCTTTTTGTGAAGTTTGAAAAGCGCTGGGAAACGTTGGGGTTCAAATGGTTTCTCTTCCCTTTTCCCTTTTGGAGATTCCTTTTCTTCAAGTTTCTTTTTATCTTTTTTTTCTTCTAATTTCAAGGTATTTTGTAATAACTTAAACAATTCACTGTCTTTGGGAAGATTCTTAGCAAAGGACTTAATTAGGTCGGAAGTATCCTCGCTTTCTAAGCCGATAGACTCCTTGCGCATGCGGTTTATCTCGTCTAACTGACTTTTGCGAAGTTTCTTTCCTAAATAATCTCGCAATAGGCCTGACTCCTCACCCTGTTTAAGCCTATCTTGTGATGCCATAAAAAGCTCTTCCCTGAAGTCCGGTTTCATCTCAGTGCAGTCTACATGTATTAATAGATAGTCCTTAAGTAAATTGCACTTCAATGTTCTGGTAATAAACTCGGATGTATAATGCCCGTGTACCTGACCGTTTACAGAAAACATCACCGACATATTATTCTTAAAAAAACGGGCTCGAATAATTGCCTTAGTTTCCTTTACATCTCGGCCTTCTAATTTGGGCTTGAATACATAACAGGTTACTTTCATATTCCCAAATTGGTGGTCTTCATAGTCTTCTGAAAAAAATGTATCTACATAATCGTTTTTGGCGTCTTCTAGTCTGCGTTTCAGTCCAAATAGATCTAACTCAAGGACTCTATTAAGTGGATATCTATCTTTCTTATCAACCGTAAGGATTGGCAAAACAGGCTTAAAGAGAAATTCATTTAGACTTTGATTTAGATCCTGGGCAAATCCAGCATATCCTGAAGGAAATTGGTATGAATAGAGTTTGATTATGGTTCCAGTGTTAAATTTCCTATTGTGTAGCTTTAGGTCTAATTCATCTGATTCAAATGAGGGGGTACTATCGTCAATTTTTAGGTATTCAAAATAGCTAGACCTTTTTGTTTCAGTTGCATCAGTTAATTTGTGCTGACGAACAAGAGTAAATCCGAACTTGCTTTTATTATCAAATCGTTTGGAGCCAATGAGTTGATAGCGCTTCTTCCCGCAAAATACCAGTACTCCGCTTCCTCCCATGTTATATTTACCTTGAACGAAATGAATATTGATTTTGTTACCTTTCATTAACGAAAGAAAAGTACTTTCGAAATCTTCAGGTCGCTGTCCTTCACCGTTATCGTAAATAATAACCGCCGTATTTCTCGGCGGTCCATCTGCGACCACCTGTATTTCCTCAGCTTGTTTCCTTCGGAATGTTTGGAGATCCCACTGTTTATACTCAGGACAGAATTTCTTTATTGCTTCTTCCATTGATTTTGGTGCTTCTTGTGACGGTGGCTCAATGCCTGCTTCAAAGCATTTCCTTACCAGTACAGCATCAATTGAGTTTGTGATTTTTTCCACTAGTGCAGCAATGGGACTTGACTGTTGATTGCGGAC
>CABIKN020000083.1 GCA_902200405.1 Candidatus Roizmanbacteria bacterium
CTTCAGTTTTAGGAATAGCAGCGATAAAAGCTTCAATTAATTTGCAAGCTAATTCAAGAGGGGTATAATCGGCGGCGAGAGCAATAACATTACAAAGATCATTCTCCCGAATATGTTTAGCTTGGTCTTCGTTCATCGCAACGCCAGCCCGAACGCCACGAATTCGATTAGCGGCCATTGAAACAGCACAGCCTGATCCGCAGATAACTATACCAAGATGATTATCTGGATTTTGAAGAACTGCTTGAGAAACTTTTTGAGAATAATCGATCGCATCATCCAAGGGGTCAAGTTCATAGGGTCCCAAATCTTCTATTCTGATATTTTTTTCGTGCAAGTATTCAATAATGGCATTTTTGAGTTCAATCCCTCGATGGTCAGCACCGATAAAGAGAGTCATATATAATTATATTAACATGTTTGATACTCATTGTCATTTAAATTTTGGAACCTTTGATGGGAAGGTTGATAAAGTAGTAGACGAAGCCAAGAAAGTCGGAGTTGATGAGATAGTGATTCCTGGTACTGATGTTTCGACTTCAAAAAAAGCGGTTGAGATAGCGGAAAAATATAAGGGTGTCTATGCGGCAGTTGGCA
This sequence comes from Candidatus Roizmanbacteria bacterium, assembly GCA_902200405.1. Taxonomy (GTDB): domain Bacteria; phylum Patescibacteriota; class Microgenomatia; order UBA1406; family GWC2-37-13; genus GWC2-37-13. The sequence goes on from CABIKN020000083.1 coordinate 598, forward strand.
TCCACCCGCATCATGTGTTTGAGATTTTTCAAAACAATAGGTCATCGGCAACGCAAATTTTTCAGAAAACCAACAAAACTGAAAAATTTTCTTTTGCCTCAGACTTGAAAAGTATTGAAAAATTACTTAACAATGGAAAAGTCGTTGCTATTGGCGAGATCGGCATCGATCGTCATATTTATCAAAAAACAAAATATCCGGATTATAAAATTGAAGAAGAATTTGTCGAGTTGCAAAAAATCGTTTTGATCGAACAAATAAAGTTAGCTCATAAATATAAAAAATCGCTGATATTTCATAACCGTGAGGCTAAAAAAGACTTTTTGGAAATATTAAATAGTCACCAATCACTAATCATTAGTCACTCTGCCGTCTTCCATTGTTGTGAGCCAGATTTTGAATTATTTAAATATGCAAAAGATCACAGAATGTTTATAGGGGTTGATGGGGATATCACATATTACAAGGAGAAGCCCTTCGACTTCGCTCAGGGTAAACAAGAATTTATTAAAACTGTTCCGTTAGATATGTTGGTGTTAGAAACTGATTCTCCTTTTTTAAATCCGGAACCAAATAGGTCTAAAGAAGGTGGGACAAAAAATGAACCGAAAAACATTCCAATAATTGCGGAATTTGTTGCGAAATTGAAGGGGGTTTCGGTTGATGAGGTGGCAAAACGAACGACGGAGAATGCTAGGAAACTGTTCAAGATATAAAAGCTCGATACCAAATTTTTTATCGGAAAACAACAAACCGAAAAAAATTTAATATCTTCGCTTTTATAATAAAGACAGAAATTTTTCTTTAAATTTTTCAGAACTAAAAAATTCTGATCTTTTTTTTGCATCAGCACCTATTTTGTTTCTTAAATTTTCATCAGTATAAATTTTTCTAATTTTATCAGCAATTTCTTGGGGATTGTTTGGGTCAAAAAAAAGTGCTTTTCCACCGGAAATTTCTCTTAAAACTGAAATATCAGAAAGTAGGGAAGGGCAGCTGAATTTAGATGATTCAACATAAGAAAAACCAAATCCTTCGTCATGTGAAGGCAATATATTAAATAAAGACTGTTGATAAAGTTTGATCAGTTCGGAATCGGGGATAAAGCCAAGAAAAATGAAGCGTCTATCACCTTTTGTTAATTCCAAAAATTCTTTTAATTCTTTTTGCCACGGGTGTGTTAGATCCAGTCGCTCGTGACACTCCTCTTCTGCGAGGCTCTGCCGATTATCTCGGCAATCCGCTTCTCGAAGAGCCTTGTCACTCGCGACTTTTCCTTGACCAAAAACTTTACCAACAAACACGCAAGTGACATTGGCGATTTTAATTGCTTTAGCAAGATTAACAAGGTTCTTATTCCATGTGGCATCGCCAACGTAAAGGCAAAACTTAGTATTAAGTATTAAGTAGTTAGTATTAAGCGTGTTTTTGCTTAATACTTGATACTTGCTACTTACTACTTTACTAAAGCTTTTTGGAAGGCATGGATAGATAACTTTTATTTTACTATCAGGAAGCCTCAAAATATTGATTATGTCTTTTTTGCTGGCTTGCGAGTCAGTCACTATCAAATCATAGTTTTTTAGAGCGAGCTTGTTTAATAATATATATATATAGCCTTTGATTCCAGCGGGGAAGTGAGAAGGGTATTTGAGAGGAATTAGGTCGTGGATGACGGCGATTTGTTTTTGAGAAACACGATTAAATGTCAATGGTTTTTGTAAAAAATTGTAAAACGGGTTTATAAAAACAAAATCCGCGGAAATCCGCTTTATATCATCAGTGAAAATCCAACTTGCGCCAAAGCTTTCTTTAAGAATCTGAAGATAGCGGCCGATGCCACGAGCGGAGCTTAATTTATCACTCTTCGTTGGGTCGTAGACAAAAACTTTTTTCATACGTTAATTTTATCATGAAGATAAAATTTATTATATAATAGTACCATATGATTCTAGGTCCAAAAAAATTATTGCAGTTGGTTAAAACAAAACGTCTGGTTGAAGGATTGGCTAGTCGCGAACTGACAACCCCAGAAGGAGCGGGATTTGATATTAGACTTGGTGAAGTTCATAAGTTGAACGGGGGAAAAGCTTATCTGGGAATAACTCACCGCGAAACTCCGAAAGTAAAGATAGTCGCAAAATATGATCCGAAAAAAATAACCTCAATAACAATCAAGCCGGGTCAATTTTATTTATTATCTTCAATCGAAACATTTAATATTCCGCTTGATTTAACTGTTAATTTTAAACCAAGAACGACTACTTTTCGATCAGGAATAATTTTAAGAACAGGAAATATAGCTCCAGGTTATCATGGGAAGGTTACATTCGCTGCGGTTAACGAAGGAACAGTTCCGGTCACAATGGAGTTAGGGTGCCGATTTGCCCACGCCCAATTTTTCGAGATTCGTGGCGGTGGGACGGAGTATAAGGGACAATGGCAGGGAGGAAGAGTAACGACGAAGAAGAGAGAAAAACA
>CABIKN020000084.1 GCA_902200405.1 Candidatus Roizmanbacteria bacterium
TGATAAAAATCAAGCTTACTTTTATAACTGAAAAGATTTTTTAAGAGAGAAGAGAATAAAAAGACAAGTAAAAAAATAAAGACGATGTTCTTAATTAGCTTCATGACTTAATTATACTTTGTAGCATCTTCATTATCCTTCCTGGGTCGGCTTTTGATTTCAATTGCTTCATACAAATTCCAATAATTGCTTTCTGGTTATTGTCAAACACAGCTTGATTCTCTTTTATAACCTTTTTAATTTCTATGCCGAGCTCTTCATCGCTAATTTCAATCGGCAGGTAAACAGAGGCAAATTCTAATTGTTTTTTGCTATCTTCAGCCAGTTCTTTTCGTTCACCTTTTTCAAAAGCCTCAACCGATTCCTTTAATTCTTTAATTACTTTTCTTAAAACAATCAATACCTCATCATCATTCAATTCTCCGCCAGCTGGCGGATTTTTGTCAATCTCTTTATTCTTTATCTGTGCTAAAATAAAGCGGAGAACATTTAATCTGATTTTTTCGCCGTTCTTTAATGCAGTAATCTGATCGTCTTGAAGTTTTTGTCTTAACATAGGATAATTATAAACTATTTATTAAAATATTTATAGTGAGCGAAGTCGAACTATGAAAAAAATAAACAAGGATATAATCTCACTATTTGGCAACATTCAAAGAGTAATCTCAAGTAGACCAGCTGTTGATCAAATGTACGCAGAAGTTCAAATGATGAAATTTAAGATTAAACCTATCCAGGGAGATTTGATGTCTTTTAATTTAAAAAATGAACAGTTTATTGAAAGTTTATGGAGCTTAGGAAAGTTAGATGAATTTTTTTTTAGAGAAGTCCCTTCACTTTCCAAAAAAGAAAAAGAAATTTTTATGAAATTTTTTGATAGTCTATATTTTAAATATCAGCAACAACTTAATCAGTCAAATCTTCAACAAAGAAGGCTGACTTTGAAAAGAACAGGCTTATTGGAACTGGAAATTTATAAAGAAAGAAAGTTGAAGAAAAAAGTTAATTGATATGAAAAAATTTCCAGTCGTTATTGATTTAGAAACGAAATATACTTTTAGAGATTTTTCTGAACATGCAAAGCTGGGTATTACCGTTTTAGCATTATTTGATTATCGAGACAATTCACAAAAAATTTTTACAGAAAAAGATCTTAACAATCTTTTTCCAATTTTGGAAAATTGTTCATACATAATTGGTTTCAATATTAATAGTTTTGATTTACCGGTTCTGCAACCGTATTATCCGGGAGACATTAAACATTTTAAAACTTTTGACATTTTAGACGATATAAAAAAAATTCTAGGGAGAAGATTATCTTTGAATGATGCGATCAGAGCGACTTTAGATAAGAAGAAAACTGGACATGGACTGGAAGCGATTGATTTTTATAAAGAGGGTAAATGGGATGAGTTAAAAAAATATTGTATGGACGATGTTATGTTAACAAAAGAACTTTTCGAATATGGAGCTAATAACAAAAAAATTTCTTATTTGAATGAAAACGGCAAGATCGATATTAAAGTCGACTGGAAAAAATACTTGGAAGATGAAGGAGGGGCGGAGGAGATGCCTCTGACATTGCCATTTTAAATATGACAACAGCCGGTGAAATTATTAAAATCAAAAAACCGAGACCAGACTATCCTGTTATTGCAGAAATCGCCAACAGATTTAGTCCAAGATATTTTTCGGATGAGAAAGTTAAATCAAGAGATATTGATTCAATATTCGAGGCAGCCCGTTTTGCTCCATCCGGATGGAATTTTCAACCGTGGTATTTTTATTGGGCAAAAAAAGAAGATAAATCTTATAATAAAATTATTTCCTGTCTGACCAAATATAATAGGTTTGCGAAGACCGCGCCTATTTTGATAGTCGCCTGCTTAATAAAAAAATTTAAAGGAAAAAAAACTTATTACCGTCATGACCTTGGAGCAGCTGTTATGTCATTAGTTCTTCAGGCTCAACACTTAGGATATTATTGCCGGCAGATGGGAGATTTTAATAAAAACAAATTAATAACATTGTTTAACTTTGATAAGGCCAATAATCCCTTTGTTATTATTGCCCTTGGAAAGTTGGGCAATTACAGAAATATTGATGATGGACTGCTTAAGAGAGAATTAGATCCAAGACAGAGAAAAAAGGATTTTGTAAAAAAATTAGATTAATTTAATATACTTCACATAATAAACACTAAACCAATAATTGGACTGGCGCCGATGGACGGAGTGACCGATGCACCCTTTCGTTATATTACTGACATTTATGGAAAACCGGACATTATTTATACAGAATTTGTTTCTGTTAAAGGTTTAATTATAGGGAAGCCCGCAATTCAGAGGATGTTACTTCGTCATCAAACCGAGACAAAAACAATAGCACAATTTTTTGGCTGTGAACCAGAATATTTTTATCAAGCGGCATTGGTTGCCTTAAAAAAAGGTTTTGATGGTGTTGATATTAACATGGGTTGTCCGGATAAAAGTGTCTTTCACCGGGGAGCTGGGGCCGGTTTAATTCTTCAACCGAAATTAGCTAAAGAAATTATTTTATCAGTTAAAAAAGCCGTTCAAAATCGAATTCCTGTTTCGGTCAAAACGAGAACAGGTTATAAAACTCATCAAACAAAAGAATGGATAAGTAATTTGCTGGAGGCGGAGCCAGATGTAATTTGTATTCATGCAAGAACCTTTGCCCAAAAATATTACGGGCTGGCTGATTGGAGTCAAATAGGAATTGCGGCCGATTTAGCAAAAAATACAAAAACAAAAATATTTGGTAATGGAGATATAAAAAGCAGAGAACAAGCACTTGAAAGAATTAAAGAATATAATTTGGCAGGAGTTTTGATCGGTCGAGCCGCTTTGGGCAATCCCTGGATATTTAGAGGAGTAGTTCCAACAACCGAAGAACGATTTAAAGTTCTTCTTGAACACTGCAAAAAATTTAGAGAATTTTTTCCGGAGAGCGACTTTTCCATTATGAGAAAACATCTGGGTTGGTATGCAAAAGATTTTCCTCATGCCGCTGAAGTTCGTAACGAACTAATGCAGGTAAAAAGTATTGATGATGTGAAAAAAATTCTTTCT
>CABIKN020000085.1 GCA_902200405.1 Candidatus Roizmanbacteria bacterium
CCGATTGGAGTAATTATTGACGTTGATACTCTAAAAACTTTGCCAAAACAGGAATTTGTATCGGCCTTTGGAGAAATTATCAAACACGGAGTAATTTCCGGACAGGAATATTTTAATTTAGTTACCTCAAAAAAGCCGGAAGAATTTAATCAAAAAGAATTGATTAAAATAATAAAAAAATCGATAAAAATTAAGTCAGATATTGTGAAAAAAGATCCAAAAGAAAAAGATTTACGAAAAGTTCTCAATTTTGGTCACACAATCGGGCATGCGATTGAGTCGTTAAGCTGGAAGACGGACAAACCGTTATTACACGGCGAAGCAGTCGCTATAGGAATGATAGCTGAGAGTAAGGGTTGTACGGCAGAATTAGTAAAAAAGGCTGTAAAAAATGCCGGTTTACCAACGAAAATTACAAATATTAAAACAGAAGATATTATTAAGATGATTTTTTCTGATAAAAAAAATATCAGAGGCGAGCCAATTAATCCAGAAGCTTGGTTATGGTTTTACAAACATGTTGGACGTGAAAAAATTCCCATCATGGATACTTGGTGGCAGACGGAGACAGGAATGCACATGATTACACCTATTCCGTCCGTAAAACTTAAACCCGGGAGCGCTTTCAAGCCATTTTTTGGAGTTGAAGCCGATGTAGTTGATGATAAAGGTAATAAAGTTCCCGTCAATACCCAGGGATATTTGATTATTAGAAAACCCTGGCCGGCCATGTTTCTTGATGTCTATAATAATCCGACGAGGTACAGGGAGACATATTTTGAAAAAATTCCCAACGTTTATTTTGCTGGCGATTCTGCCAAGATCGACGAAGACGGATATTATTGGATCGTCGGACGCAATGATGATGTTATTAAAGTGTCCGGACACAGACTTGGTTCGGCAGAACTTGAATCAGCCTTTGTCTCAAATCCTAAAGTTGCCGAAGCGGCTGTCATTGGTAAACCCCACGAAGTCAAAGGCGAATCGATAAAAGCTTTTGTTATTTTGAAACAAGGAGTTATCCCGTCTGATGAGCTAAAAGCCGAACTCGTCCAAACCGTCCGTAAATCGATCGGCCCGATCGCCACTCCTGATGAAATCGACTTTGTCGAAAAACTTCCTAAAACCCGCTCGGGAAAGATCATGAGAAGAGTTCTTAAGGCTCAAGAACTTGGGCTGCCTGTTGGAGATACTTCAACTTTGGATGATTAACTATTTCATCTTGACAATTTTTGTTATGTATTATAATAAATATATGATTGTGAATAAAAAAACTCAAATATATGATGAAAAAGAAGCTCTATTGACAATCAACAGTTATAAAAAAGAAAAGACTGTTAAAAAATTAAGGAAGATGAAGTCGATTAAAGAGTTATTAAAAAAATAAAATTCTTCTATACTTAGTCATTCCCGCGGAGGCGGGAATCTAGACTAAAATATCATTTTATAATGTAGTTATCGACTGGATCCCCTTCTTCAAGGGGATGACAACTAAACCGGAAAGATTTCAAGTTACTGGTCGTTTTCAGTTGATTATCACTTAAGAATTCTTTTTGAGTTTATTGATGAGCAGACAGTTGGTCTGATCGATCTCGGGACACATGAGGTTTATAAATAAAGTCAGACTTTGAAGAGTCAAAAGATCATATAAACTACTCCTCATCAATTTCACCAAATAAATTACGAAAAAGACTTATTAATTTATTAGGTGATTCCACGTTGTTTAAATCCTCTGCTTTCACACCTAATCCTGTTAACATCTCACGGTATATTTTATTATCGATATGATTGCCCAGTAACCTAATTGTTTGAATAGACTGAAGTTTAAGAATTAACTCCAACAAATGTTCGCTAATCCGACTTCCCCCCAAATTATTTTTCATTACGGTAATTAAAGCACTAATATTTTTCTGTTGCATTAACTCTGCTAATGGTAACCTGTGCAAATCTTTTGCTATTTTTTCGACTTTAGCTAATTCTTCTGTTTTTTCTTCAATTACTTGAAATAATTCAAAAGGCTGTGTTTTTGGATCAGACAATAAATATTTTTGCGTATTATTTAAAGAATCTTTTATAGCATAATCGTCTGATGTTAATAAACCGGCTGATAAAGAAAAAGTAAAAGATAATTCTGGTATTGAAACGGGTGTTCCAACTGATTCTTGTATTTTATGTATTTTTTGCATATCTTCATCTGTTAAATTAAAAAACCATATTATGACTTCATCTGCTGCGTGAGATGGGCGAACCATTCGCACAGTTGTTTTGTCTGTCAACGAAGCTTTTTCTAACGTATCAATGGTTGTTGTTGTCTCCCAATTAATGTATGCATCACCAAAACTTCTTCCATGTCTATCATTTGCAGTTTTTAATTGATCTGCATCCATATATAAACAGGCCCATTTCTCATTATTTTTTATACATTGAGAAAGTTCCCCTACTAATATATTTCTAGTTTCACTATTTAATATGGGAAGGCCTGTTAATCTATCCACTTGTTTTAATTTAGGCGGTAACCAATCTGGTTTTTGAAATCTTGATAAATTTGATGAAAGAGGACTTTTGTTAATTTTTGATAATACATCTCTCCATTGATTTTGAGTAGTTTTTTCAGGCATAACGTTATTTAAAAACACATTATAACACTAAATAACACTAAAGTGGTTTCAAAACTTAATTAATTTTTTATTTTTTCTTATTAAAATAAAATATGCTATAATTAATTCCATAAAAAAATTTATTAATGTATAATGGGCTATTATTCAATGGAAAATAAATTGAAAAAAATTTGTCAACTGATCCGTTACGATATTTTAACTTCCACAACCGAGGCCAAATCTGGTCATCCTACCACCTCTCTTTCTGCTGTTGAGCTCATGGTGACGCTTTTTTTCGCCGGTTTTCTTAAATCCGACTTCGCCCACCCTAAGGGTGTCCAAAGCTTTGCTAATGACAGGGTTGTCTTTTCCAAAGGACATGCTTCTCCGTTAATCTATTCATTGTATCACGCAGCTGGAGCTATTTCGCAAAAAGAATTAATGACTTTAAGAAAGATCGATTCTGACCTTGAAGGCCACCCGACTTTTAGATTTAAATATGCCGATGTGGCGACCGGATCGCTCGGACAAGGACTTTCGGCAGGTGTTGGAATGGCGTTGGGAATTAAGTTAAAAGTTATGAGTTATGAGTTAGGGGTTAGGAGGGAACCAAAAATTTGGGTTTTATTAGGAGATAGCGAAATGGCTGAAGGTCAGGTTTGGGAGGCAATCCAGATTGCTTCACATTACAAACTTAACAATTTAATTGCCATTGCTGATATTAACCGTCTTGGTCAAAGTACGGAAACGATGCTCGGCTGGGATTTGAAAACTTATAAAAAAAGGTTTGAAGCTTTTGGGTGGAATGTAATAACCGTTAAAGACGGTCATAATTTAAAGGAAGTTTACAAAGCGTTTAATCAGATTTCATCTGACAAGCCTACAATAATTCTCGCTCGGACAATAAAAGGTAAAGGTGTTTCTTTTCTCGAAAACAAAGGAGGCTGGCATGGAAAGCCACTACCAAAGGATATGTTGGAGTCTGCTCTAAAGGAACTAGGAAATGTTGATCTTGAAGTAAGAGGAGAGATTGAAAGACCAAATAATAAATTACAAATAACAAATAACAAATCAATAACAAATAACAAATTTTTAATTTCAAATTACAAACTTGGTGACTTAATTGCTACGCGTTTGGCCTATGGTGATGCCCTACTTGCCTTAGGAGAAGTTAATGAAAAAATCGTCGCTTTGGATGGAGAAATGTCTAATTCAACTTATTCGGAAAAGTTTGCCAAGAAATTTCCGACCCGATATTTTGAAATGTTTATTGCCGAACAAAATATGATTACAACGGCTCTTGGAATGTCAAAACTGGGATTTATCCCTTTTGCGTCAACCTTTGCCGCCTTTTTAACCCGCGGATTTGATCAGCTGAGAATGGCTCAATACTCCGCTCCCAACCTAAAAATAGTCGGATCACATTGCGGTGTATCAATTGGTCCTGACGGCCCGTCTCAAATGGGACTTGAAGATATTTCTATGTTCCGAAGTATTTTAAATAGTACGATATTGTATCCGTCAGATGCCGCTTCTGCTTTCAAACTAACTCAAATAATGGCAAAAAATGATGGCCTTTTTTACCTTCGAACAAACCGAAAAGAAACTCCGGTAATTTATGAAGAGAAAGAAAAATTTGTGATTGGTGGTTCGAAAATCCATAAAATTGTAGGGGTCGATCGCGATCGACCAACTGCCTTAATCATTGCTGCCGGGGTCACATTGCATGAAGCATTAAAGGCTCAGAAAGAACTAGCAAAAAATGATATTGAAACGGTTGTCCTTGATGTCTATTCGATAAAACCACTGGATGTACAATCGATTAATCGATTGACAAAAGAAATAAAGAATATAATCGTCGTTGAAGATCATTATCCCTCAGGCGGAATCGGCGAAGCCGTCTCCAATTTACTAGTCACTAATCACCAGTCACTAGCCACTAGTTTTACCCACCTTTGCGTCCGCAAACTCCCCCGCTCAGGATCACCTGAAGAACTACTCCGCCTTGAAGAGATTGACGCTGAAGCAATCATCAAGGCAGTGAAAAAACTCCCTTGTGTTTTTTAAATAATTCCAGAGGAATAAAAATAAGAAGAGATATAAAAATAGATGAGATAATATACCAGAAAGATAGAGAGGTAACAGAGAATATGTTTTGAAAGAACGGATGATAGATAATGAAGGGATGGAGGATAAAAGGAAAGAAAAATCCAATAATAAAGATCGGTTTTTTTAGAAGATAAAAATGAGTAAAAATTGATTTTTCAGCAAGCCACAGATCAATAAGGATAAACTGCCGTATCATAATGATTGAGGTAAATAGAAGAGTAACAGCAATAGATTTTTGGAGAAAAATAAGCGAAGGAAGCCAGGAAGCGAAAGCAAAAATAATAAACACTGCGCCAACGAAAAAGACATATTTATAATCTTTCCTGTTTAAAAGCACCACACCTTGATTTGGTTTTTCTCTCATAATATTACTGTTATTTGACGATAGAGCAAGGGTAAGGGCCGATATTCCGTCGGCAATAAAATTAATATAAAGAAGTTGGAGTGCCGTCAATATAGGAAGTTGAAAAATAACCGCTAAGATCATATAGATAACTTTTCCTATATTACCTGCTAGAAGGTATTTAATAACATTTTTAATATGGAAAAAAATGTTTCTTCCTTGCTCAATTGCACTAACCAAAGTAGCAAAATTATCATCGGTTATTATCACATGAGCCGTTTCTTTTGCCACGTCCGTTCCTGTTAATCCCATCGCAACCCCTACATTGGCCTGTTTGAGTGCAAGAGCATCATTTACTCCATCCCCCGTTACCGCAACTATTTCTCCCAGTGACTGGAATAGTTTAACCAGTCGATATTTGTGCTCGGGTGAAGTACGGGCAAAGATTTTAACTTTTGCCAAAATCGGCATGAGTTCTTCATCAGAATAATTATCAAGCTGAGTACCTGTCATGATATCTTCTCCCTCTTTGATGATGCCGGTTTCAATTCCGATTGCCTCGGCAGTCAGTGGATTGTCCCCGGTGATCATAATCGTTTTTATTCCTGCTACTTGAGTCTTTCTGACCGCCGCTAACACCTCTTCGCGGACCGGATCGGCTATTCCAACAAACCCCAAAAAAATTTGATTTTTTTCCAGATCACTACTGTCATCTTCTTTATAAGAAAAAGCAATCATCCGTAAACCTTGTCTGGCAAAATGTTCAAACTCGCTCTCAATTTGACTAATATGATGAGGGCTAAGAGGGGTTGGCTTATTTCCAATCAAAATCTGAGTAGAGATTGAAAGGATGGATTCCGGCGACCCCTTAGTAAAAACTATTTTTTTCTTTCCGTTTTGAGCTACCACCGTCATCCGTTTAGTTACAGGATTAAATGACAGTTCATCTATGATTTTCCACTTTTCTCTGATTTCATCAGGAATCATCTCGACCTTGTGAGCCATAAGGAGGAGTGCCCCTTCGGTGGCATCGCCTATGATATCAAAGTCTTTTCCATGATCAACCTTCGTTACTAAGGTTGCCGTAGAACATAAGATACCGTTAAAGATTATTTTTGAAAACGGATGATTAGTTAGAAGAGGAGGGTTTGTTATTTCGTAGACTTTATTTTCAACAAAGATTTTCTTAACTCTCATTTGGTTTGCGGTCAACGTGCCGGTTTTATCAGTGGCAATCACTGTAATAGATCCTAAAGCTTCTATGGCATTGAGTTTGCGAACAATGGCTTTTTTCTTGGCCATCCGCTCCACTCCAATTGCCAAAGTAATTGTCATCACCGCTGGCAGCCCCTCGGGAATAGCAGCAACAGCAAGGCTTACGGCGAAAATAAAACTCTCGATCAGACTTTTATCTTGGATAAAGGACAGAATAAATACAAGCAAAGCGGCAATAATTCCAATCGCTCCTATCTGCTTGGTAAAAACGTCAAGTTTTTTCTGTAAAGGTGTCTTTGTTTCTTTAATTGTTGATAGGGTTTTGGCAATCATTCCGAATTTTGTATCGTCTCCTGTCTTCAACACCTGGGCGTACCCTCTTCCCTTGGCAACCACTGTTCCCATAAATAATTTATTGTCATTTTTATCATGGATGTTCTTTACAACCGGCAATGACTCACCGGTGAGAGAGGCCTCATTGATTTCAAGATTGCGTGACTCAACTATCTGACAGTCTGCCGGAATTTTAGCTCCTTCTTCTATATAAATAAGGTCACCCGGAACAAGGCTTCGACTGTCAATCTGTTGTTCTTTTCCATCTCGAATGACACGAATGGTGGTGACGGTCAGTTTTTTCAAAAAAGAAAGGGCTTTTTCCGCCTTGAATTCTTGATATAAACCAAAAAAAGCGTTGAGGATAACAATTAAAAAAATAAACAGACTGTCTAAACTTTTACCAACAAAAAAGGAAACCCCGCCGGCGGCAATAAGGAGAAGAATTAAGACGTTGTTAAACTGGCTGATAAACGATTTTATCAAGGTAAACTGCTTGACTTCAGAAATTTCGTTATATCCGTATTGTTTGAGTAAAGCCTGAACTTTATGAGAAGTCAGTCCTTTTTTAAATAATAATTTTTGTTCCATAAACTAATCTAATACCCCACGAAAATAGGTAGTATAAAACTTATTAATAGCAAAAAAGCAATTATGGTGATTATGATCTTTGAAACATCCATATTACTTACTTCTTAAAATTTCGCCTAATCGTTTTATTACCTCTCCATAACGTGCCCAATCACCTTCTTTTTGAGAACGGATCGCTTCATCGTATAGATCAGATGCTTGTTTAAAGAGACCACTTGTTTGTTGATCGTCAATAATAGTCGGTTTACCCTGAGCGGACTTGTCCTGAGTTTCATCGAAGGAGTCGAAGGGTTGATCGATCTTTTCTGAAACTCCAAATATTCTTGAAAGGGCTTTTTCTAAAGTTTCTTCCATCGCAATCTTATTTTCATAAGCAACAATTACCCGTTTAAGCTCTGGGATTTTGCCTGTATCCGCTTTAAGGTAGAGCGGTCTGACATAGATGAGTGACTCTTCAATGGGAATTACAAGGAGTGGTCCTTGAATAACTTGCGATCCTTTCTGATCCCAGAGAGAAATCTGCCGTCTGACTTCGGCGTCCTGATTAATGCGGCCGATGATCTGTTTTGGTCCAAAAATAAGTTTTTGTTTTGGAAAACGGTAGACAATAAGTTTTCCGTAACTGTCTCCATCGTTTCTAGCCACCATCCAGGCAGAAAGATTATCTTTGCCGCGAGGCGTAAACGGAAGCATGAGGATATATTCTTCTTTCTTTTCACCTGGCAGTTTCATAATCATATGGCGAGGACCCATCTGTTGAGATGCATCTGCTGTTCCTTGTTCCTGCCCCTCACTGATGGTCGGAATTTCCCACTGATCCTCTTTATTGTAAAAAATCTGCGGGTTATCCATCTGGTAGGTCGTGTAGATAGCTGTTTGAAGACTAAAGATATCTTCCGGATAGCGAAGATGGGAAGCCAAACTTTTTGGCATTTTATTCATCGGTTGAAAAAGATTAGGAAAGATTTTGGCATAGGTGCGAATAATTGGATCATCGGTATCAGATTGATAGAAAGAGATCAAACCATCATAAGCGTTAATAACAATCTTTACCGAATTTCTGATGTAATTTACCCTGAGCGGACTTGTCCTGAGTTCCGTCGAAGGAGTCGAAGGGTCTCCGTTAAGGGCCAGTGGTTGAGAGTAAGGATAGTCATTAGTTTTTGTATAGGCATCATAGATCCAGTAAATTTTACCATCAGCCACGACGGCGTACGGATCACGGTCAAGAGTAAGGAATGGGGCAATCTTTTCCACTCGTTCTTTGATATTACGATGATAGAGAATACGGCTTTCGGAGGTCACATCGTTTGATAGAAACAGTTTAAGTGAATTGAATTTAACGGCAAAAAATAATTTTTTAAGAAGCGAATCTATTTTTACTCCTCCCTGACCCAGATAATTGGCATAGACGTTTTCTTCTCCCTTTGGATAGTCAAACTCTTTGGATTTGGTTTTGACAATTACATAATCATTGGTTAGTTCGCCATAATATATTTCCGGACGATTGACGGTCAGTTGCTTAAATTCTGATTTAGGCGGCAGATCTTTGACAAACAAAACCGGCAACCCTTCGGCGGTTACCTGATTGACCGGTCCTCCAGCGACTCCATATCCATGAGTAAAGGTCAGTTTTTCATTAATCCAGCTTCTGTTGGGAAGACTTTCCGTTGCCAGTTCTCTCGGCGAAAGCATGATCTGGCGGATCTCATCATTGATTAAATATCGATCGTTGTCAACCGAGACGAACTCATAGTAGGTTCTTATCTCCTGGATCTGGGAAAAAGTGGAAAGGAGCTGTTCCCGATCCCAAAGCCGGACGTTTTTAATGGTCAAGTTGTTTGAGGTAATATCAGAGGCGGTTAATGGTTTATCTGCCGAAATATTCCGTTCTTCTATTTTATCCAAGCCGTAGGCTTTGCGGGTAGTGGCGATATTATATTTGATAAACGGCGTTTCTTTAACCAATTCATTGGGTGCAACGATTAGTTTTTGAAAAATAGACGGAACTATTGCCGAGACAAATCCTATAAGGACATAAAGAGAAACGGCTGTAATAAGAGGTGTCAGTTTTCCACTTATGCCCCAGAACAACGTCAAAACAGCGATTAAAATAGTCGACCCGAGAGAAATTTTTAAGATCGGTATCATTATGGTCACATCGGTAAAAGCCGCTCCAAAGATTGGACCGCTTTGGGTGGAAAGGAGTTTAAATAAGGAAAGATAGGTACCCAATGCGGTGGTAATCAAGAAAAGAAAGAGCAGGATGCCAAGATGCAGTTGCGCTTTTGGTTCTGTCTGACCTTTGTTAGATAGTTTTAAACCGGGTAACTTAAATTTATCAAGAAGACTTGCAAGATTAAAACTGCCTTTGAGAATATATATTAACCCACTGCTAATAAGAGAAATAACGATCAGAAATTTTAGAATTCCCAGTCCTATATTAAAAACAGGCAGAGAAAAGATATAAAAAGCAATGTCTTTTTTGAAAATAGGGTCAAACTCTCCAAAAGAAGTTGAGGAAAAAAATCTCAGTATTTCCTGCCAGTTTGCCGCGGAAACCGATCCAAGAAGCAAAGAAAAAACAATGCCGGCAATAATACCCAATTTTTTTAATATCCTGCTGTCAAGACTGACCGGAGTACCAAGTAATGCTTCAGGTATCAGAGCCGTCCAATCACTTTTTGATCGCATAGCAATAAGAAAGTTCGTCAGTAAAAAAACAGATGCAACGGCTGCGGTTACAAGACCAATAATGATTTTTGTGATCAGGGGCTTAATAAAGACCTCCGTTTGACCCACTTCAGCAAACCACCACCAGTCGGTAACAAAAGCAACGATTGTGGAGAATGAAAAGAAGAGAAGAAAGATTACGGCGATTCCTATTCCTGAAAAAAACCTTGTGTTTTTCATAATTACAACCAAAACTTTTCGTGTCTTGGCCGGTTGTAATTAATGATGGTTCATTGCTTCAAAACGCTAGATGTACTAGACCAGTCGTTTTCTTAGCTCCCCATCATCTAAGGCGATGTTAGACAGTAACTGTTATGATAGTAACATAGTATAAATGTATTTACAAATGTGTTTCATATTATGCAAATTATTTCGCAAATACCTATAGAATTGATCGTTTTTTTTGGATCAATTATTGAGGAGATTTTTCCTCCCCTGCCTTCACCGCTTCTTTTAATCATCACAAAAATAGCTACCAATAATCAAGAATTCTCTATTCTATATATATTACTACTTGCAAGTATTGCCACTTTTGGAAAAACAATCGGCTCTTTTTTTATTTATTTTTTGGCGGATAAGTCAGAAGACATGTTCTTAGGACGATTTGGAAAATGGTTAAAAATTTCGCATAAAAGTGTTGAAGATATCGGCAGACGTTTTACCGGATCATGGAAAGATGTTTTTATTCTTATATTCCTTCGCGCTATTCCAATCATACCAACGACGCCTCTGTCTTTTGTTTGTGGAATTATTAAACTAAATATCCGAACATTTATTGTTTCAGCTTTTATTGGATCATTCATCCGCATTTTTATCTTATTGTATTTGGGAGTAGCCGCATATCGATCGTTAATCACCAATACGAACAATGCAATAGAAGTATTATTAGTATTTATTATAGTCTGTCTTATTGGCTGGTTTTATTACAAAAGAAAAAATCGTTCGCATTAAAAAGTTATTAAACTGTTCAAAGAATTTAACGAGGATTGACTTTTTCTTTTGCTCCGTAATAATATTCAAGCCGTATTGATTTAGAAATTGAGAAACTTGAATGGATGTTAGTCCTTTTATAAAAAAAGTCAAAATTTAAAAATCAAAAGTCAAAAATGAAAGTCAAAATTAAAAAGTCTCAAACTTTTAGCTTTTTACTTTAACTTTTGAATTCTAACTTTTAACTTCTAACTTTTCATACACTTCTTCCATCGTTCTTAAAATATCCATACAGATACCTCTCGCTTCACTAAAATTAATGGCTTTTGTGTTGTGAGGAAAATAATGGAAAATTTGGTTTCGACCATTTTTCCAGATATTCCAGACTTTATCAGCCAGATCTCTCGAATATCTATTCTCTATCTTTACGTATAGAGAATCGGGTCCTAATTTTCCGATCAAATTTGGTGACATTAACTTTCCTAAACGCAGATGGTCAGAGATATAATCGAGACGGCTAATTAGATTTTTATCCCTAAATATTTTTTTTAAAAATCCTTCGTACGACTTGGCAAAAGGAAAGACCATGAACGAATAGTCTTTAAATTGATAGGCATGATCACGGACAATATCATCCATTAAATAAAGGCCTTCTTCAACCAGGTCTTTTTGTCCTTGTGAAAGATATAACCAGAAAGAACTTTCTTTGTTTACAAGGTAATCCATAAATTTAATATTATCAGATTATGATATAATTTCCCTATGGAAAAATTTTACAAAATTTTTCAAAAGAATTTTTTTCCTGTAAAAGAGTTATCTAGGCCGATTAGCGGACCTCCTCCCCTTATCACCATCTCCAGAGAAATGGGCAGTGGAGGAAAATCAACCGCCAATTTAATCGCTGCCCAGCTTGGTAAACCTTGGAAGGTCTACGATCACGAACTTATTGATAAAATAGCTAAAAATAAGAACCTCGAAGAAGAGTTAGTTGAGACTATTGACCCAAAAAGATTGCCATTAGTCGATATTATTACAGCAAAAACCTTTGGAAAAAGATTCACTCATCTTTCTGGTTATCATCGCCATTTAATTCGTGTTATGACCCTGATTGGATTAAAAGGTTATACGATAATCTTAGGTCGAGGCGCCAATTTCCTTTTTCCTCATGCTCTAAATATTAGAATGATCTGTCAATTGGACCAACGAATTACATGGCAGATGACTTATGAACATATTTCCCGTCCCGAAGCTATGAATAGAATTGAAGAGTCTGATACAGAAAGAAGAGAATTTGTTGAATCGCTTTTTAATCATAATCATTGTAAGGCTTATCACTACGACTTAGTCATCAGAACCGGATCGGATATCACAGTTGAAGATGCAGCTAACATTATTATTGATCTCGCTAAACGGAAGTTCAAAATTTGATTACTTATTCAATTCTATTTTCACGGATGGGCTCATTGTTGTTTTAATGAAAGCACTTTGAATATGAGCTTTACCGACTGCGTCTAAAAATTTTTCTGCGTTAGCAACTAAATTTTTTTCTTCAAAAGAAATTTTACCGATCATTTGATGGACCAATGGAAATTTTGCTTCAGTTTTCCAGCGCAACATTCCTTTTTCAAATCTTTTAACAACATCTTCTGGTTTTGTTGAAACCGTGCCTGCCTTAGGGTTAGGCATAAGACCTTTTGGACCTAAAACCTTTGCAAATTTAGCTAATTTCGGCATGAAAGAAGGATGAGTAACTAGAACGTCAAACTCAATTTTACCTTTTTCCAAGTCACTAAGCACTGTATCATCAGCGATCTTTACTCGAACAATTTTGCCGGTAGAAAATGGCAGCTCAACTTCTCCTTTTAAACCTGTTTCATCAACGACAAAATGAAGTTCTACTGATTGGTCAAATTTGACCAATTTCATCATTTTAAGAAGGGCAATTGCCTCCTTAAAAGAATATAGTTTGTTAGAATCAACCATTTTTTTTGCTTCCTGATATTTTTTACCCTTGGTCACCGTAGCCTTGACTTTAACTTTTTTTTCCTTGCCGGTCGTAGCTTTAGCGGAGGCTGGTTTCTTTTCAACCTTTTCAACGACGGGCTCAACATCAGAAACGGGTCGATCATGATCGACCCCTACAGAAGCGGATTTCATCATCTTTTTTTCCATTGATTTTGCTTTCTGTTCTTTTTTCTGTTTTTCTTCAATGTCTGTATCCCCGATTAATCTTGGTTTAACTTTTCCCATATTATTTATAAAATGATAATTTTAGTCTGGATTCCCGCCTACGCGGGAATGACAATGTTGATATTTAAAAAGCGAAGATATTGAATTTTTTTCGGTTTTGTTTGTTTTCCGATAAAAAATTTGATATCAAGCTTTCCTTATTTCTCAACATCAATCCCCATTGACCTTGCAGTTCCCGCAATAATTTTCATGGCGGCCGGAACATCATTTGCATTTAGATCTCCCATTTTTTCCTTAGCAATCTCTTCTAATTGAACTTTGGTTAATTTACCAACTTTTTCCGTGTTTGGCTTACCTGAACCTTTTTGTAACGATAGCTTCTTTTTGATCATGGCAGCAACCGGTGGAAGTTTTGTAACAAATGTAAAGCTTCTATCTTCATAGACTGTAATAACAGCTGGAATTATCTGACCCTTCATCTTGGCGGTCTTGGCATTATACTCTTTAATAAACTCCATGATCGGAACACCATGCTGACCTAAAGCAGGACCAACTGGAGGCGCTGGCGTCGCTTCTCCTGCCGCCAGGTTTAATTTCAAAATGATTTTTATTTTCTTAGCCATATTATTTAATTTTAAAAGGTTATTTTAGTCTGGATTCCCGCCTACGCGGGAATGACAATCTAAAAAAGCGAAGATATTAAATTTTTTTCGGTTTGTTGTTTTCCGATAAAAAATTTCGGTATCGAGCTTTTAATTATAACTTAGTAACCTGCAAAAAGTCCAATTCAACTGGTGTCTCTCTATCAAATATTGATACCAAAACTCTTATTTTTCCTTTTTCTTCATCTATCTCTTGAACGCTGCCAAGAAAATCAGAAAATGGTCCGTCTGTAATTTTAACTGCTTCTCCAATGGAAAATTTTGATTTAAATTTTGGCTGTTCCTGTTTGACGAACTTCATGATCGCGTCGACTTCTTTATCTGAGATTGAGGTTGGTTTTAATCCTGCGCCAACAAATCCAGTTACTCCTTCGGTTGTTCTGACCACTAACCAAGAATCGTCATTTAAGATCATCTTGACCAAAATATAACCTGGAAAAACTTTTTCTGTAGCTTTTGTTTTTTTACCTTTTTTAACAACAATTATTTCTCGAGTTGGAATAACGATTTCGAAAATTTTATCCTCAACTCCTAAGCTTTTAACTCTCTGTTCCAAAGCCTGCTTAACCCGTCCTTCATAACTAGTTTGAATATGAATGACATACCATTTAGCAACGGGACCGGTTGGAACAGCCGGGACATTGGTCTTTAAAGCCTCGGCTTGTTCTTTTACAATCTGATCATTATTCATAGTTAATTCAAAAGTTAAAAGTTAGAACTCATTTGATTTTTGACTTACTCTTTTACCTGAACTTCGTGATTATTTCTAAACCTTTCGCTAATAGGATATCTATTATACCCACATAAAGTCCAATTATCAAGGAAACAATTATGACGATTGTTGTCAACCTGATCGTCTCGGCGCGAGAAGGCCAGCTCACTTTTTTAAGTTCATTTACAACATCAGTAGCAAAATTGGGATTAATTTGTTTGTTAGCCATTTTGACATTGTAACATAAATAAGTTAAAAGTTAGAAGTTAAAATGCAAAAGTTAAAGTAAAAAATCAAAAGTATTAAAACTTTTTAATTTTGACTTTCATTTTTGACTTTTTAATTTTGAGTTTTGACTTATCTTTTATAGTATATTTAAACTATGTCCAAAGAAATCGCCCATGCATTAATTTTGATTTTTACTATTGTCTTAACTTTTATTATTCCCAAGACCAATTTAGCCCAATACGATCTTCAGATCAGTGCGGGGCTTTTTATTTTTCTCTATTTAACAAAAAAATTTGTTATCTCTAAAAATACTTATTCACGTTTGATTGAATCTGTCGTTTTTACTTTGATAATTATGGGGATCGTTAATTCAACCGGCGGATTGACTTCACCTTTTTTCTTTCTTATTTATTTTCTTCTTTTCTCGCTGTCAATTATCCTTGAACCAATAATTTCGATAACTACAACGGTTACTTTAATTATTTTTTTTCTATTAAATCTGCCGGCCAATCAGGACTTCACAACTTTGCTTCCAATTATTTCCCTGGCTTTTATTACCCCATTTGCCATGTTTTTGGGACAAGAAAAGATTAGAATCCGCCAGCTGGCGGAGAAAAATTCAAAAAGCAAGGAGGACACTTTCTTATTTTTGTCATTACTCATAAAGAATCATCTCAAAAATATTAAGGAAGCTGCCCAAAACTTTGTTGGTGACCACCAACTTGATATTATCAAGAAATCAGCCGCTAGAATGGAAAAGTTGATTGAGAAATTTGAAGAGGAAGATTCTCACTGATAAAGAAGCGGATTAGCACAGATATCTGCGAAAATCCGTATCAGTGGAAATCTGTTAAAAATCCGTGAGAATCTTTTTTATGAAAAAACTAACACTAACTTTAACTATAATAATGTTTTTATTAGTCGTCCCAACTATAAGAGCAATTCCAATGGATTCCTCCCGCTTCAGAATGGAATCGGCCAACATAGAAATCGCCGGAGGGAACAAGAGTTCAACCAGTTACAAATTAGCAGATACAGTCGGACAATTAGCGGCTGGTCAGTATTCCTCAACCGGTTATGTGGTTAAAGCCGGCTTTCAGTACCTTCATTCAATCATTCCTTTCCGTTTTTCTATTTCCAACACAAATATCAGTTTTGGAACATTAGTTCCTGGAACACCATCAACTGCAACTACTAACTTAACTGTTTACTTCGGTGGCGCCGGACAGTATCAGGTAACAGCAATCGAAGAGGGACCATTAAAAACTCAATCTGCAAATGTTATCCCCGATACTACTTGTGATGGGGGAGCTAACACCTGTAGCGAATCATTGGCAAAAGTTTGGTCATCAGGTTCGGCTTATGGTTTTGGCTACGGCATGTCAGGGAACGATATTGCAACCGATTTTATTGACGCTACTTACTTTCGACCTTTTCCTGATAGGACAGCGGCAGAATCCCCGGCAACTATCATGACAAGTATTAACGTCGGGAAAAATCGCTCCTCAACTGTTACTTTCAAAACAAATATTTCATCAATCCAACCGGCGGGTAGTTATCAAACTGTTATTAATTTCGTGGCAACACCGAGTTACTAGGGATTAGGGGTTAGACGGTTAGGGATTAGGGATTAGAAATACAAAAAACAAAAAAATGAAAAAAATTATTTTAATAATACTTTTTCTAACTATTCCCTATTCCCTAGTCCCTAGTCCCTCTCATGCTCAACAGGTCTCCCTCTCTCTCTCTCCTCCCCTTCTTGAGCTATTTATCAAGCCCGGAAAAGCCATTATGATCGCCTATAGTTTAAAAAATTATGGCGATCCGACATTTTTAAATTTGAAAATACTACCTTTTGAAGCTAAAGACAATCTTGGAAATATTAGAATTAAACCAGAGTTTGAAGGGCCGGTTAGATTTAGTTTGGATAATGCCGATTTAACACTTGATCAACCGTTTTTTTTGAAAACCAATGATTCTCAACAAATTTTACTGCGAATAAGAATACCTGAGAATATTACAGACGGAGATTATTACTATAGTCTTCTGGCTGAAACGATTCCGCCAACCTCAAGTGAAGGAATTGGCTCGGCTCGAGCTAAAGCCACAATTGGTTCAAATATCTTGGTCACCATTTCAAATTCTGGTAATATCGATATTAAACCAAAGATCTCTATTTTTTCTACTCGAGGAGGGTTTACACTCGGTCAAAATGTTAAGTTTTACGATAGTTCAGATAAAATTCCGGTCGTTTTAACTGTTGTTAATAAAGGAAAGAATATGATGAAACCGGAAGGTCAAATCAGCTTAAAAGGCAACTTTGGCGAAACAGCAAAGTATGACATTATCTCAAAAAATATTTTGGCTGAATCGGAACGATTGATCGAGGCAACGCCATCGGCTGATCTATCATCTAGGATCTATCATCCATCATCTTTAGTATTGTCCGGATTTTTTATTGGAAAATACAGCCTATCCACCCAAATGAAGTTTGGAGAAAACTCACCGATGATTTTTGGCTCTACGGTATTCTATGCTTTTCCATTTAAGATAATGGGAGGAATAATATTAGCAACCATAATTATAGTGTTCATTATTAAAAGAAGAAAAGAGGAATAATTTTAGCTTGGATCCCCGCCTCCGCGGGGACGATGTATATCATCGTTTTTTTCCCTTCCTAATGCTCCGTTAGACTGCTTTTGTAGGTTATAAGCGATTGACTATTAATATACATTATTAATAGATTAATCTATGAACGGTTTTATTAGATCATTTCAGCCGCTGTTAAAAAGATTAAGAAAATATATCTTGGAGATTGCCTTATTGTCTTTGGCTTTAATTATAACTATTGTGGCTTTATCTCTTTATCTAAAAAATGATAATAGTACGGAAGAAGAAGTAATGTTAGATTCCTCGGCCCCTCGACAAAACATATTCGTTGATGTCTCAGGCGCGGTCAAAAAACCAAACCTATATCAAGTAAGCTTTGGAGCTCGGATAAAGGAAGTTATTGATAAAGCCGGCGGCCTATCTGACGAAGCTGATGTAATATTCTTTAATCGTAATTTTAATCTAGCTCGAATTGTTACGGATCAGGAAAAAATTTATGTCCCCTTAATTTCAGAAATTAATAATGGAACTTTTATTCAAAATCATTTAACGCTGGATTATACAACACCAACAACAAGTACGGGCATTGCGAGCAATGCCCCTACAGACAACAATCAATTAATCAACATCAACTCGGCCACTATTGAAGAGCTTGATCAACTTCCGGGTGTTGGACAGGTGACAGCTAATAAAATCATTGTCAACAGGCCTTATTCTTCAATTGAAGAATTAGTAGTAAAGAAGACTGTTAATAAAGGTGTGTTTGAAAAAATAAAAAGCATGATAACTTTATAATCAATATGTTTACTCCGTCTATCTTCACGTCCGTCATAAATTCTTATCTTCCCGAGCCTCATGCGTCGCTTCTAAACGGAATAATTTTTGGAGTTAATTTAAAAACAACAAAAGAGTTTTACCAACAACTTAAAATCGTTGGTTTACTCCATCTAGTCGTTCTTTCCGGCATTAATATAACCCTGCTTTCCGCCATGATTAGCTCATCGACGAAATTTCTTAGCAAACAACTCTCTACTCTGATAACGATACTAACCATAATTTTGTTTGTTATTTTCGTCGGGCCACAAGCCCCAATTATTAGAGCTGCCTTTATGGGTCTACTCACGCACGTAGCAATTATAACTGGAAGAAAAAGTTATACTTTGTATGCCCTCTTTCTTTCTCTTATTTTCATTTTAATCTTTTGGCCCGACTGGTTGAAAACAATTTCTTTGCAGCTTTCTTACGGCGCCACTTTAGGAATTATTCTTTTTGGCCAAAGCCAGTCTGATAACTATATATTAAAAAATTTACGCCTGACTTTGGCAGCCCAGGTTTTTACCGTACCAATAATCTTTATTTATTTCAAACAAGTATCTTTAATCTCTCCTTTGGCAAATCTACTCGTGGCCGAAACAATTCCTCCTCTGATGGTTCTTGGTTTCCTGACAGCTATTTTGGGGAAGATTAATTATTGGCTTGGTTACCTTCCCAGTTTAGTTAGTTATGGAATTTTGACCTACCTTGTTTGGATAATTAAGACATTGGCGAAAATTCCTTTTGCGTTTTTTAATTTTTAAATATGATAAAAAATCGTCAATCAATCAGGTTAAAAAATTATGATTATTCCCAATCGGGATTGTATTTTATGACAATTTGTACCCAAAATCGGGAATGTTTGTTTGGGGATATTATTGGCCATCCCGTTTCAATGATTTTAAATCAATACGGAAAAATCATTGAAAATGTATGGGAATCATTACCCGACCATCATTCGGTTGAATTGGATGTATTTCAAATAATGCCAAATCATGTGCATTTTATTTTACATATTGTTTTGGGCGCGTCACGCCGCGCCCCTACGATATTGGGTTTTATCGTTGGTATGTTTAAAACGGAATGTACAAAACAAATCAATAAATTACGAAATACACATGGTCAAAAAATATTTCAACGCAATTATTATGAACGTATTATTCGTACGGAAAATGATTTAAATAAAATACGGGAATATATAAAATTAAACCCCCTCTACCATGTTTGAATCACCTGTCACAAAAAAGACTATTTTCCTTACTGTTATTGCTTCTCTTTTTATCTGTTTGTTAATATTTTTCAATAATTTTTTTGACGAACGGACAAAAATCGTCTTTTGCGATGTGGGACAAGGCGATGCCGCCTACATTAGAATTAAAAACAAGATCGATGTTTTGATTGACGCCGGCCCGGACAAAAGCGTTCTTTCCTGCTTGGGAAAATATATGCCTTTTTGGGATCGAAAAATCGAACTAGCTTTTTTAAGTCATCCAAACACAGATCATTATAATGGTTATTTTTACATTATTGATCGTTATAAAGTAGATAAATTTATTACTGTTAATACTTCGGGCTTGATCGTAAGCAAAACCTACAAAAAACTTCTCAAAAAAATATCAGAGAATAATATAACCCTTCTATTTAAAGTGGCTGGCGACCAAATTAGGGTTCAAGGTGGCCAGTTTATATTATATTGGCCTCATAAAGATTTTTATTCTCCCCATGATAATGATTATTCTCAGGTTATATTATTTAAAGAAAATGACTTCAGATTGTTGTTTACAGGCGACGCTTCTCCTTTTGTATTGGGTAGATTATCCCATGGCGCCATAGAGAAAGTAGATATCCTTAAAGTTCCCCATCATGGCTCAAAAAACGGGCTGACTAAAAAATTTCTTGACTTAGCAGACCCTGAGGTTGCAGTGATAAGTGTCGGTAAGAATAACTCTTATGGTCACCCGAGTAAGAAGGTTTTAGAGATGTTAGAAGCCCATAAAGTAAAAGTTAAACGAACGGATGTGGATGGAGACATTGTTTTTAACTTAAAAGAATAGATTTGATTTCCTTAAAAATATTCCACCCTTCAAACCCAATCCAACTCTCCCCTATCAATTCTTTTGGAAGACCTGGGTCTTGACGGAGCAAACTAATATATTCACCAATTACTTTTTTTAGCTTTTCAGCCTTTTCATCTTCTGAAGACAAAATTTCATGCCATTTTTTGAAAAGTTCACGATATGATTTATCTAAAGCTGATTTACCCCAGACTTTTTCAATAAGAATTTCACGGTCGCCAAAAGTATGCTCTGCCTCAAAGGCTTGAATATATTTTTCCTCTTCTTTTTGTGAAGTTAGAGATTTTAATGTAGATAGAATCGGGTGAGGAGTGATCCAAAATGATCTGTGCCAGGGCCCGAGTCCCCATCCTTGCATTTCGCGTCGCAACCGGTCGCGAATTTCACGTTTTTTCTCCGGAATTTCATATGAAATGATCCTCCATTTACCATCCCATTTTTCCCTTAAAAATCTAAAAAATGGAAATTTTAAGCATAGTTCCGCAAAACCTTTCTCGGTGAGATGATAAAATCCCGATTCTCGCGGATTAATAGCGGATTCACGCGGATTTGTTGATTTCTCAATCAATTCTTCTTTAATTAATCCTGATAAAGTTCCTCTGGTCTTTTGATTTAAAGAAAGGTCAAAGATCTTTTGTATTCTTTCATCTAAGCTAATAGGAGATAATTCAACGTTCGATAATAAATATAAAGCGAGTAAAATCTTCGTCCGTCTTTCTTTTATTGCCATGTTACTTAAACTTTAACAGACGGATTTTTTTATGTCAATAGGCATTTGATAATTTATTTACGGACGAGCCCTAAGTCCTTTATTCTGCTAAAATGTTTTATATTTCTTGTGAGAAGTACGAGTGAATCGCTCATCGCTGTTGAGGTAATTAGTAGGTCAAAATCATCAAGTCTTTGTCCTTTTTTCTCTAGACCTACTTTAATGGTCGCATACTTTTGTATTATTTCTTCTGAGAGATTAACTATTGCCATCGGCAGATTTTTGATAAAATCTAAGACCGTTTGTTTTGCCTTCTCTTTGTTTACTGATTTTTAGGCACCATACAATAATTCACCATAAGTAATGATACTTATACCTACTCCGTCCTTAAGAAGAGTTGGATCAAGTTTTTTCTTACCTCGAAGATGGTCAATTAAAACGTCAGTGTCGACTAAGTATTTCATAGTTCGGCTTCGCTCACTATGACCCTGAGCATCGTCGAAGGGTCATAAAGTCAGATTTTTCTTACGAAATTTTCTTTCTTTGTTAACCCTGGGAAAATCTGGCAAACTGCCAAAATAGCGGTCAAGAATCAAAGAAATTTCTTCTTTTTTTCCCTTTTTGTTCTCATAAGGTATCATCTTTACTAAAGTTTTACCAAAACGTTCTACGACAGCAATCTTTTTTTCATAATAAATCATGTTCAGAATCTCGGCTGTTTTTCTTTTCAGGTCCGTAGCGGAAATATAAGCAATATCCATATTTTGATCATTATAGTTAAAATAGTCAAGAGGCAAAATAATATTGTCAATGAGTGACAAAATAAACAAATAATCAAATAATTTATGGAGCATTAGAAGAAGAAGAAGAAGAAGAAGAAGAAGAAGAACGGAAATTAGAACGGAAATTGTTCTTGACAAAAGTTACTATTATTACTATTCTAATATTCATAATGAAAAGATTTTTATACCGCTCAATTCTGTTTTTGTTGGTTTTTTCCCAGGCCTCCATAACATACCTGTACATTGTTCCTAAGTACACCTCGAAGCTTGATTCGGCCAATTTAACCTCGGCTTCAGCCACCTTAAGCAACTCACGACTATCTTACCGGGCCGGAGTCGCCACTGGTACCGCTAATTCATCAACTGTTGCCATTGACGCCTCAGGCAACGCTGATAATGATACTAATCATCTATTTCCAAAGGACGTTTTATGTTTTTCTGGTTCGCTGCTTGACGGATGTTACGGCCAGACTACCTATACTACGGCCAATATTGCTGACAGTACCAATTTTAATTTTACGCCCGCTCTTGGAACTACCGCACTGAGCGCCAACGACTATGTAATTGCGTCCCAATCGGGCAGTTTGACGATAGCCTTTACGACCGTCAATGCAATTCCAACAAACGGAGATATATTAATTACTCTTCCGGCCATTGATACGACTGGCAAAACCTGTGACGGTATGCCTGATACTAACTCAACCGTGGCTACTAACGGCTTTGATCTATCAACCGTGGCCGCGGCCGATATTTCTGTCACCGGCTGTACCGATGCTGACTGGAATGCCACCGAGACGATTACCTGTGGGACCTCCTCGGCTAATCATACTATCCGTATTGATCGGCAAACAAGTACTTGTGCCGCTTCTTCCGCGATCACGGTCGCCATTGACTCTTCTCCCGGAGTGATTAATCCGGCCCCGATTAATAGCGGACATACTCAAGGCACAGCTGATGTCTATGAAATTAATGTTAAAACTCGTGATGGAGCGGATGCTACTCTTGACAATAGTGATGTAAAAGTGGCTCCAATTGAAGGCGTCTTTGTTTCGGCAACCGTTGATGAAACTTTGTCTTTTGCCGTGGCGGCCGTGACGGCTGATTCCGGTTCTTACTGCGGAATCACCCGCACTTCTTCAACTCCTGACTCGACCGTCTATTCTATTCCTTGGGGAACGATTCCGTCAACCTATGCGGCGGCGACCAATAACACTGCCCAACAGTTAACCGTTTCGACCAACGCCGTTTCCGGTTATAAAGTATATATTGAAGAAAACGACCAGATGGGAAAAAACGGCAATACTTGTACTGGGGCTACTCCGTCGGCTGGCGAATTTACTTTTAGCGCCGGAACCTGTATCCGTGACACTCTTTGCGGCGCTTCAGCTTGTAGTCATACGACTTCGGCAGACTGGACTGATATGGCCACCTATGTTGGACTTGGTTATTCGTTGGCCAATCAATCGGGAACCGACGCCAAATTTCTCTTTAACGAATCAAGCCGGACTTTTTCTTCAAAAACCCCTGCTGACCAAGAAGCTCCGGAGACCCGTTCTGACACAAGCGCTGAGATTATGACCAATACCGGTCCGGTCAGTGGCTCATCAATCTACGCCTGTTACCGCTTGGCTATTTCCGGTACACAACCGGCCGGACATTATTATAATAAAATTAAATATACGGCCGTGCCGACGTTCTAAATATGAAAATTCAAAATTCAAAATTCAAAGGCAACTTCGTCATTCCCTCGAAGGAGGGAATCCAGACTAAAATTACCATATTAAAAATGAAATTGATAGACTGGATCCCCGCCTACGCGGGGATGACGTTTTTGACTTTTGCCTTTTTACTTTTAACTTTAGGTCAAGCGAATGCGCAGACCGCTTTACCTCTGACCGTGGCTCCGGCCAGGCAAGAGATAACCGTTAATCCCGGCGAACAAACGGCCGTTAATATCCGTTTTTATAACTTTAGCGAAGCGCCTGTTTCCGGCATTGTCAGGGTGGCTGATTTTATTGTTGATAATAGTCAGGGAGCGCCAAGAATCATTGAAGATAGCAGTCAGATTTCTCCCCGCTTTTCCGCTCAAGCTTGGTTAGATATTCCTTACGACCGGATTACGATTGCCGCCAACGATAAAGTTTCTTTGCAGGCTAAGATTAATGTCCCTATTGACGCCCGTCCCGGCGGTCGTTATGTAGCCGTTTACTTTGAGCCAACCACGGCTATTCCTCAAGCGATTGGGGCGGAAAAAGAGGCCGGCACCGGAGTAACTTCAAGAATCGCTTCTTTAATCTACATTAAAGTCGCGGGAAAAACAACGGAGAAAGCTTTAGTCAGCCGGTTTTTTACCCCCGGGTTTTTTGAATATGGCCCGGTTAAAGTCGATACCCAGATCTTAAATCGTGGTGACTATCATATTAGACCTCGCGGAGTAATTACGATGTCTAATATTTTTGGCTCCCCGGTTGATCAAATCAATTTCCGGGAGGAAAATATCTTTCCCGATGTTGTCCGTAACTATGAAAATAGTCTGGGGAAAAAATGGTTGATGGGAAAGTATAAGCTAAACTTTACCGCTTCATACGGGGAGAGCGGCCAAGTCTTGGAAGCTTTCACCTATGTCTGGGTCTTTCCTTGGCGAGTCGCTCTAGTTACCCTCTTGACTATTATCATCGTGATCTATCTCATCGGTCATCTTTATAAAAATATTGTTGTCAAAGAAACTAATCTTGAGAGTGAGTTGAAAAAAGAACACGAGGAGATCGAGAAACTGAAATCACAACTGCGGAAGAGAGGATAATCTAGCTGTCATTCCCGCCCCCGACGGAATTCGAGGGCAGGCTCCGGCGGGAATCCAGACTAAAATCACTATTTAAAAATGTAATTATCGACTGGATCCCCTTCTTCAAGGGGATGACAAACAATGGTATATACTTAAACTAATGAAACACTTCTTACTAAGTTTATTTCTCGTCCTAGTCCCTCTCCAGCTTGGTTTTCTTTATCTGAAAAATCCAATGGAACCGTCAGGGGCAGTCGCCGGAATTAAAAGTCAATCAGCTAATATTGAAAACTCCGTTTCCATCGGTGAATTCAGATTTAGTCTTTTTGGTTATACTTCACCATATGCTCTGGTGACATTTGAAGGAATGGGTATATTTGACCAAACAACCGCCAATAATGTGGGATTTTTTACATTTAATAACCGCTTCTCCCCCTTCTCCAAACGTGAGGCTTGTTTGAGCTCCAAAGACCAATTTGGACGGCTAAGTTCTCCTGTGTGTCTTCCCCCTTTTCCGGTCAACTACAACGTCAGCATTGGCCCGGTGATTATGCCGCCGACCGTTTCCTTGGATAAAAAAGATTATTTTATGGGTGATCAAGTAATGTTAAGTGGTCAGGCCGTGCCAAGTACCGATGTAAAACTATCTATTTTTGGAGATGTTGGTAAAAAATCTCGCTTAGCATTAATCAAATCAGTTGAAGCTTTTACTTTTCCTGGGTTGACCGCAAAAAGTGATGATAAAGGTAATTTTTCCGTCAATCTTCCCTCTTCCACTCCAAATAAGTTTCGCTTATTTGGCCAGACCGATTTTAAAAAATCAGTTTCGCCAAACAGTGTTAAATTGAGCCTCGATATCTTACCCGTTTGGATGATTATAGTTAAGTTTTTTCTATTTTTATTTTCCTTACTTAAGCCAAGGTTGTTGGAGATCTTGATCTTCGCCGAAATAATATACATCGTCTATGTCATTAGAAGCCATTTTCAAAGTAAGGAAATAGTTATATATCATAGCAATTTGCCAATGATCGAAGAGGGCCATTTACCTGAGGTTGAAGAAAGTCACCTGCCAGTGAAGAAATAATATTTTAATGAAAATATGGGAAATACACCAATTAATTATATCTCCCAAGGATAAATATCGTTTTTTGTTGCCTTTGTTCCCTCCAAACCTATTACTTTCCAATCTTTTATTTTATATTTATTACAAAAAGATTTCATTGTGCGAACGTTAAATTTTTGAAAATTAATTTTTACCTCTATTGGTAGAATTTTCCCCATCTCATATTCGATGATAAAGTCAATTTCTTGATGAATTTTTGTTCTCCAAAAATGAATTACCTCTCTCCCATATTTTTTAACTAATTCACTAAATATATTCGTTTCAAAGATATTTCCCTGAATAATATTTTGAAATTGACCTAGCCAAAGGAGCGATTGCAAGCCTGAGTCAAGAAAAAATATTTTTGGATTTTTGCTTATTTCGACGCTCGGACTACGACTAAATGGAGTAATCATTTTTATGATAAATGTTTCCTCAAGGATAGATAAATATTTATGAAGAGTTGGTTGTGAAATGCCCGTTTCACGCGAAAGTGAGGCAACGTTAAGTAGTTGACCAGACTGAAAAGCCAAGACTTTGAGAATTTTATTAAATTTAGAAATATCGGTAATATCTGCCAAATCTCGTATATCTTTACGAACGTATGTATCAATAAGCTGGAGGAGGTGCTGTTGTTTTTTTATAATATCTGGCTCAAGTACGATTTTTGGATATCCTCCGTAGACTATATATTCTTTGTAAAGCATTTGAATATGCTTTAAGCCAGCCGATGAGAGTTTCGAAACATTTGTGTAGATGGATTCCTTAAAAGTTATAAATTCAGCAAATGAAAGAGGGAAAACTTCAAAATTAATCGTACGTCCGGCCAGAGAATTGGTAAATTTGGTTTTAATATCAAAAGTTGATGATCCTGAGACGATGAGGTGAATATTTTTGTAATGATCGGCAATAATTTTAAGGAAAGAACTTGGATTATTTAAGTACTGAATCTCATCGATAAATACAAAAATATTTTTACCTTTGACATATCCTTTACTCTCTAGATCTATGATAAAGGCGTCAGTTCCTTGATTTAGTAAAGAAAGCAAGTTTGGGAATTCTAAATCGTAGTATAGAGTTTTATGGTTTTTTGTTTTTAGATAATTTTGTATATATTGAAGAATGTGTGTTTTGCCAACCTGGCGCGCTCCAATGATCACAAGAATAGTTTCATCACCCAAATATGGCTGTATTTGATCGAAAATATGCCTTTTGTATAACTTCATTTAGTTATTAGTATAACTATTTATAAAATGAATGTCAAGACTAATTAAACACCTAATTAAACACTAAATGGGCTCTGGTCTTTAGGGCTGTATCATCTGCTTTTATCTCTAAGAAGTACTCCCCTGCCCTTACGGCTGAAATATCGAAGTATGCTTTTCCATAGTTATCCGTCAAGCCTTGAATCGTTTCAATATTTAACGACGGATCGGTCCCGATAAATATTTTTTTGCCTAAAACTCCTAAACCTTGATTATTTAAAATAAAAACAGTTAGGCGGATTTTTTCCTGTCCGTTGGCTCTGGCTTGCGAGGGTGTACTGAAGATATATGAGTTATCTATTGAGAAAGTAGCCTGACTTATGTCAGCCCGGCTGGTAAAAAATTTAACCTCATAGAGCCCAAAAGCACCGATAAAACCAACTATCACGAGAAGCAAAATAATAAAAAAAACAATTGATCTTTTCATTAATTTTAATGATAACCCTACTTGAATCTAATGTCAAATAACAACTTTAATGACTATGGGTAGGGTTTAGAAGATGCTGTTGACACTATATATAAATGAATGGCGGTTTGATAATCCAAATCGAAGACATTTAAAATTAGCAATCGGAATTATAAACTGATAAATTGAAGAAATCTACTACTAAATTAGCTATAAAACTGTTGTCATCCCCGTGTTTACCCTGAGTCCCATCGAAGGGAAGACGGGGATCCAGACTAAAATCACCATTCAAAAAGGTAATTATCGACTGGATTCCCACCGTCGTGGGAATGACAAAAAAGAATTGTTAAAAAACATTTAATCGTTTCTTGATTATTTTTTAGGTTAATTAGAATAATTAGTAATTAGAAATTTTTATACCCCTTTCTTATTAGAATATATTATAAGCTTAATGATACTTATTGATCTACTAACGTTCTATAATATTTTCTGCGGTAATTGTATTAAATGCGTGTAAATGTAAGGGCGAGGCGTGACTCGCCCAACCCCGTTACCACATCATATAATATACAAAATACCTCTTGACAATCATATTGAAACTACTCTATGATGAAATTGTATGTCGAAAACGTATAATCTTTATAATCTTGAAGCCCCATTCAAAGAATACCTCCTTGCGGGAAACCAAAAACCGATTTCTATAAAAAATTATCTTTCTGATTTCAGACATTTCGCCGGATGGTTTGTAGGGAACGATCACCGTATCGTTCCTGAAGATTCGGTCGGACACGAGGGTCCGACCCTACAATACATAAACACAAACATTATTTCCGAATATAAATCGTATTTGGAATCAAATAATATCCCCCACAAAACTATCAATCGCCGCTTATCAACCCTACGAAAATTTTGTTCATTCTGTATTTCCCAGGGTTGGATGAAAGAGAACCCGGCGAAGAAAATAGGCAACATCTCGATAAAGACTGTCTTTAACCGAAGACAGTCTTTAATCAAGGCTTCTGAAAGCCCTATTCCATTGTCATTCCCTCGAAGGAGGGAATCCAGACTAAAATCACTTCTTAAAAATGTAATTAATCGACTGGATCCCGCTAAGCGGGATGACAAAAAACCAACCATCGATTCAACCGATGTAGAGACGCAAAATTTTGCGTCTCTACCGCATGGTTTTCAACAATATATTGCCTTTCTCATCATCCTTATCTTCGTCTCCGTCATGGGAGCGGGAATCTACAATCAATTCTTCGTTAAAAATCGGACTTCACTCGCCTACCCAACTACTCCAACAAAAGCCGGAAGAATTCTTTCTTTTCAGGGCCGGTTGACCGATACTTTAAGTAATCCGATCACGACGGCGACGAATGTTGTTTTCCAACTTTACAGTGTCTCAACTGGTGGAACGGCTCTTTATACCACCGGTACTTGTTCGGTAACTCCTGATCAGGACGGAATCTTTTCTTCTTTAATCGGTTCTGACTGCGGTGCGGAAATTGCTTCGTCCGTATTTAGTGAAAACACCAATGTATATCTTGGGGTCACCGTCGGCGCTGATGCCGAGATGACCCCGCGTCAACAAATTGCCAACGTGGGATATGCTATAAACTCAGAAACCCTGCAGGGGCTTCCACCAGGTTCAAATGTCTCCAACATTCCATATATCAATTCCCAAGGCAATCTGCTAATTGCTGCCAGTAATCCTAGTTTGGCCTCAACTTATGCCTCATCAACTTTTACGATATCCAGTGCTCAAGCCACAACTATTCAATCGGCCGGAACCGGAGACATAGTTTTACAAGCTACAGAGAGTGGGACGTTAAAATTCCGGACCGGCGGCGCGACTGACGCAAACACGAGAATTTTTGTTGACAATGCCGGACTGGTCGGCATCGGGACGACTGCACCAGCCCTCAAACTTGATGTGGCAGGAGCCGTCAGGATTGATCCTTCCACCCAGAACGAGACTCCTTTGCTTCAATTTGGAGATATCTTCTCTGACTATGTTGTTACTGGACTCTTGCCGGCTACCTCAGCTAATCTCACCTCAGACATCTCTGCCGGACAGGCGTATGTGATCGGTAAAAGAGTTTACAACACAGCCACTGCCAAAACCTACACAGCTAGTAAAGATACCTATGTTGATGTCGATTACAATGGAACATATACCTTTAGCGAGGTAGTTCTTGATGCGGCTGCTCCAGCTATAGCCGCTAACTCCATTAGACTGGCCAAGGTAGTCACTGATGTTGACAATATTACTTCAATCACCGATTCAAGAGCTCTTTATTTAGCAACCACAGTTAACGGCAGTGAAAGAATGAGGATAGATTCTGCAGGCAACGTCGGCATTGGGACGACCTCCCCTGCCGCAACCTCCATTCTTGATCTGACTTCAACCACTAAAGGCTTCCTGGCTCCCCGCATGACCACCACCCAAAGAGACGCCATTGTCTCTCCTGCCACTGGTCTTTTCATCTACAACACAACCACAAATGCATATAACGTTTACAACGGGACAACCTGGGGAGCAGTTGGAGGAGGTGGAGGCGGATCATGGAGTGATTTAACGGTTCCAACCGCCAATCTTTCTCTTGCCCATGCCGGCTACACCACCGCCTTTACTTTTGATTCAGTCACCACCGCCGAGGCTTTTGCTCTTTCTTCAACTTCTTTAACTACAGGAACCGCTCTGGCCCTTTCTTCAACAGCAACCGCTTTTAACGGAGAACTTTTGACTTTGAGTAAAACAGGCGCTTCCGGCTCGACTGCTTTTACTTCTGACATTGCCAACCTTACCTACTCTCAAACCTTCAGTGGCGGAGTCGGACTTGACTCAACCGGAAATGTCCTTGATCTTTCCCGAGCGATCACGCTTAATAATGTGGGTAATACCCATACAGTTTCGGGAGCGGGGGTGACTATCTCCGATTCAGGGACGCAAACAGCCGGCACTCTCGCTTGGACAGGAGACACCATGAGAATTGCCCAAAACTATACCGGAGCTAATTCATCGGCTTTAAACATAACCACAGCTTCAACCGATGCCGGAACTAGCAACTTTGCTCTCCGTGTCAACGACGACGGCACTTTTACCGACTCCACTCCTTTTGTGGTTGATGAAGCCGGAAATGTGGGCATCGGGACTACTACTCCCCTTTCTGCTTTAGATGTATGGAGTGTGATAAGGGCAAGTAGTAGCACCTCCCGTTACGCCGTTTTTAGTTCTGCAGACTGGTATGCGACTGGAGGAGATGTCAATATTCGCACAACAGGGAATTACGCCTTGTATATAGGGACAAACAACACATCACGATTGAGTATTAGTAACACTGGTGGACTATCTTTTGGTGATTCAACCTATATAAACACTAATGCAGGGGCGGGAAATATGATAATTCAGGGCAACGTCGGCATCGGGACGACCAGTCCAGCCCTCAAACTTGATGTGGCAGGAGCCGTCAGGATTGATCCTTCCACCCAGAACGAGACTCCTTTGCTTCAATTTGGAGATATCTTCTCTGACTATGTTGTTA